>CAZDFZ010000054.1:0-9355 GCA_964504855.1 uncultured Aliarcobacter sp. | reverse complement strand
GGTAATAATTTTTTCCAAAGCTCTATTCTTTGAGCTTTATTTGGTTTTACAAACTCTATTTTATAATTAAATCTTCTTGAAAAAGCCTTATCAAGATTCTCAAGTAAGTTTGTAGTTGCTATCAAAATTCCATCAAATCTTTCTATTTGTTCTAAGAAAATATTTTGCATTTGATTATGCATTTTATCACTGCTACTTACTCCACCTGAAGCCCTTGCACTTAAAAATTGATCAGCTTCATTCAAAAGTAAAACTGGTTCTGATTTTGTTTGAGTTCTTAATTCATAATATTTATCAAAAATACTTCTTACATTTTTTTCGCTCTCACCTATGTACATAGATAAAATTTTAGAACAATCAAAACTTAATACATCTTTTTTTAGAGACTTTGCTAATGCTAATGCTGTTAAAGTTTTTCCAGTTCCAGCAACCCCATAAAAAATTATTTTTGCCTCAATACCTCTTTTTTTATCTTTTATTCCCCACTGTTTTAAACGATTAATTACATTTTTATCAACTTGCTTTAATAAAGCATCTAAAGTCTCTTTTGTTTTCTCATTTAAAATCACATCATCTAAAGATTTTGTGGTTGTTATAAGCTCGAACATATCTTGTTCTTTTATTACAGTATCTAGTTTAATTTTTCCAACAGCAGCACTTTTTTTATTTGGATGTGACATTTTATATAAAACCTCATCAGGTATATAAAAATTTCTATTAATCCCACCAAATGGTGTTAAAACCTCATCATAATCAATTAGTGCTTTTGAAACTAATGTAGAACTCTCTTCAAGTAAACTTCTATATTTAATCTTTTCGTAATCGTCACTTGAAATTAGTTCTATCAAAGAATTCATATCTCTTAAACTTCCATCACCACCTGAATATTCTTCTTTTAAAAGAGCTAAAAACAAGGTTTGTTCTTGTTCATTTAAGTCATTATCTTTGAAAAAATCTTCAAGCATAATTGAGTTACTTGTAACTTGGATTCTCTCTTTTATTCTATTTTCTAAAAGAATCAGTTTTGATTTTAATCTATTTGAACTTGGACTATTTACATCAAAATTTTTTCTAACAACATTTAACTGCTGAGCTAAATCAATTCTAAAAAATTGATCTTGTAAATATTCCAAATGATCTGAATAATTTTTAATTTCAGGAAGAACAAAATCATTACTTCCATTTTCTAACATTTTTAAATACGCACTTGAAAGAGAAACACTTGAATTTATAAGCTCTAACTTCGAAACTTCACTTAATTTCACTTGGTCAAATGATACTTGAATCAACCAACCAAACTCCAAAAGTGATTTTATTAAATCAAGTTTTTCTAAGTGTTTGTAGGTTTTTAAATCATAAAATTCACCTAATATATCAATAACTCCTAAAGTATCTCTTCCACAAACATACTCTTTTGACATATATTGTAAAATTTTAGCTTCTTCGACAGAACATTTTAACTGTCCAAAAAAATTTGTTGATTCAATATTTTGTGCTTTAATAAAATTTATTACTTCTTTCATTCTTACTTAATTACCCTATTTACTTATTTTTTGTGAAATTTTTTTATAAAATGTATCTAATTCTTCTTTTTCTTTAAAAGAAATTTTATAGCTTTTGTTTATTATTAAATTTAATTGATTTATTTCTAAATCTTTTATATCTGAATAGTTAAAAACTTTTGAGTTTTCATCAAAATTTACAATAAAACCATTCTTTATTTCAACAAAATAATCATCACAAAAAGCTTTATATGAACCCTTTGAATAACTATATTCTGTACAATTACTTTTTTGTAAATACTTTTCAATCTTATCTAGATTTGAATGATTATAAAGATTCAATAAAATTACTACAAATGCTATAAATAAAAAAAGTCCGATAAAAATCATTTAATTTCTCCTTAAGAACTATATAATACATTAATCACTCTTAACTACTTATGAATAAAAAACTTGCTAGAATAGAGCAAATTTAAAGTAACTAAACAAAGGAATAATATGAGAAAACTAATATCTTCTTCATTTGCCTTAATAACACTATCTTTATTAGCATTTAATGGTTGTTCAAATAATAATGATGAATTTTTAAAAATATCTCAAAATGAACTATCAATTGCCGATAATTGTTTAAATCCAAATAAAAGTTTTGAGATGGATTGTTATGATTTAATCTCATATAAAAATTCTTTTGCTCAATTGAGATTGGGACTTTATGCACAGTTAAATGGTAATTTTGATGAAGCTATCAAAAGATTAAATACAGCTAAACAAAAAGGTAACTTTTATGCAAATGCACCACTATCTGACATTTACAAAAATGGATTAGGTGTTCAAAAAGATGAGAAATTAGCTAAAAAACTTTTATTAGAAACAAAAGATATAGATCCAATAGCAGCATATAAACTATCTTTTTATTATTTAGACACAGGTGAAGTTGATGATGCTATTGAATTACTTCAAAAAGCCGCTAAAAATAATGTAAAATTAGCTTTATTAAAACTTTCAGATTTATATAAAAATGCTGAATATATAAGAAGAGATATGGAAATGTCAAAAGCTTGGCAAGAAGAATATGATGAAATGCAAACAGATTTCTCAACTAAAATTTATGGAAAATAGATGTTAAGAAATTTATTAATACCTATTTTATCTATTACTTTATTTTCTGCTTGTTCTCTTAAGATGCCAGAATTTCTTAATTTTAATAAATCTAGTACGAATACTAATGATATTAATTTAGAAAAAGCAAATGTTTGTCAAAAAATTGAAGATATTGATAACAAACTGTTTTGTTATAAAAAAATCATAAATGAAAACTCTTTTGCTCAACTTAGAATGGGAACATATAGTGTTGAAAAAAAAGATTATAAAAAAGCTGTCGAATATCTAAATCAATCAATTGCCAATAAAAATGCATATGCAAATCTTCCTCTTGCATTTTTATACTATAAAGGAGAAGGTGTAGAAAAGGATTTAGATAAATCATTTAAACTTCTTAGTGATGCCTCAAACATTGATCCAAATGCTGCATATCAATTATCAAGATTTTACCTTCAAGGTATAAATACTAAAGTTGACACGTCAAAGGGAATTAACTTATTAGAATTCGCTGCTTCAAAAAATTTATTAGCTGCTCAACAAATGCTAGTAAAAATCTATTCTGAGGGATTATTTTCTCAAGAAAAAGATACAAAAAAAGTCAAACTATATGATGATATGATTAAAAAAGATATAAGAGACGCTAATTTCGATATTTACAAAATTTAGAATCCATTAATATAGAGAATATAATGAAACATAATATTTTATCTGGTTTAACTGTTGGAATAATTGCTCTTCCATTATCAATGGCATTAGCAATTGCAACAGGCGTTCCACCTGAACTTGGACTTTATACAGCTATTATTGCAGGAACTTTTGCCGCAATTTTTGGAAGTAGTAAAGTAAATATTTCTGGTCCAACTGCTGCTTTTATTGTTATATTAATTCCTATTGTTAATGAATTTGGTGTTTCTGGATTACTTATTTGTGGTTTGTTATCTGGTTTTATTTTACTTATTGCTGGTTTTCTAAAATTAGGAACTTTAATAGAAATTGTTCCTTATCCTGTGACTGTTGGATTTACATCAGGAATTGCAGTTGTGATTGCAACATATCAAATCAAAGATTTTTTTGGTTTAACAATTGAAAAATTTGAAGGTCACTATTTAGATAAAATAGTATTAATTTTTAATAGTTTTCACACTTTCAAACCTGCTGAGCTAATTGTTGGTCTTTCAACTCTTATGATATTAATTTTCTGGCAAAAAACAAAGAGTAAAATTCCATCAGCTTTAATTGCTCTTGGATTTATTACTATTATAGTTTACATTGTAAATATTTATTATCCTCAATTTAATGTTTCAACTGTTTATTCAACATTCCATTACAAAATTGGTAATCTTGAAGGTAATGGAATTCCTCCCATTCCATTGCAATTTGAACTTCCATGGAATTACTTAAATACAGAGCAAATAAATTTAGATTTATTTTATAAACTTCTTCCTCATAGTATTGCAATTGCTATTTTAGGAGCTTTAGAATCCCTTTTATGTGCAGTAATCAGTGACGGAATGACAGGTCATAAAACTGATCCAAATAAAGAGTTAATAGGACAAGGAATTACAAATATTATAGTTCCATTTTTTGGAGGAATTCCAGCAACTGCTGCAATTGCAAGAACTGTTGTAAATGTTAAATCAGGTGCAACATCAAAAATTTCTTCAGTTATTCACTCTTTATTTATCCTAGCTGCTATTTCATTTTTAGCAACTTTTTTATCTTTTTTACCTATGGCTTCACTTTCAGCACTTTTATTTATGGTTGCTTGGAATATGTCTGAAATTAAACATTTTATCCACATCATAAAAGTAGCTCCATTAAATGATATTTTAGTTTTATTAACTTGTTTTTTACTAACTGTTTTTATCGATATGCAAGTTGCAGTGGCTATTGGTATGGGATTAGCTTCAATTTTATTTATTAAAAAAACAATTGAATTACACTCTATAGAATTAATAAATAATAAACATAATACTATTCATCCTGATGTTCCTGAAAATATCTCAATTTATGATATCAATGGACCTATGTTTTTTGGAGCTGCGCAAAATGCCCTAAAAGTTCTTTTAAATGTAAACAAAGATACAAATGTAGTAATTTTAAATATGCAGAATGTAACTATGCTTGATATGACAGGAATTATTGCCTTAGAATCTATTGTTGAGAATTTTAAAAGTAAAGATAAAAAACTAATTTTTTCTGGATTAAATGGAAGAATCCTAAAAAAATTAGAAAAAGCAAAATTTGGATTTGAAGATTCTCATTTAAAACATTTTGATAATCTTCATGATTCAATTAGCTATTCAAAATCTATAATATAAAAGTAAGTCCTACTTTTATATTATCTAACTATTTTCCTATTAAATCATACAAAGCTTTTATTTCATTAGCCCAAATCTCTTCATCTATAGTTTCTAAAACTAATGGTATATCATCCATTCTCTCATCATTCATAATAAAACTAAATGCATCCCATCCAATTTTTCCACAACCTAAACTATCATGTCTATCGACCTTGCTTCCTAAATCTGGTTTTGAGTCGTTTATATGCATTCCAAGAAGATATTTTCTTCCAACTATTTCATCAAATAAATTCCAAGTTTTATCATAAGCTTCTCTTGTTCTTATATCATAACCAGCTGTGAACATATGGCAGGTATCAATACAAACACCCACTCTACTTTTATCTTCAATTTTATCAATAATATAAGCTAAATGTTCAAATTTATAACCAAGATTACTTCCTTGACCTGCTGTGTTTTCAATTACAAGTTTTACATCTTTTGTTGCATCAATAGCTCTATTCATAGAATCAGCAATATTATTTAAACACTCTTCTTCACTTATTTTTCTAAGATGTGAACCTGGATGAAAATTTAATCTATCAAGTTTTAACAATTCGCATCTTTTTATCTCATGGATAAAACTATCAAGTGATTTTTCTCTTGCATCTATTTCTGGATGCCCTAGATTTATCAAGTAAGAATCATGGGGTAATATATGTTTTGTTTGAATTCCACTCTTTTCAAGCTCTTTAAACCATCTATCTATATCTTTTGATTCAAGCTCTTTTGCTGTCCATTGTCTTTGATTTTTTGTAAAAAGTGCAAAAGCTTTAGCTCCTATTGCCATAGCATTTATTGGTGCATTATAAACTCCACCACTTGCACTTACATGTGCTCCTACATATTTCATATTTTTATTCCTATTATTTTTTTGGATTTTACAAAAATAGTTCTATAAAAATAGTTAATAATTATTATAAAGTGTAGTTTATCTACACTCATTGATTTAAATCAAAACATTTCTCAATTTTTATTTAAGATTAAAAGATTAATTATAAAATATCATATAATTAACAAATAGAATAATTGCTATATTCTAGCTATATATTTTTTGTATTATTCATTATTAGATTTTTAATGAAATAATATTTAAACAGAACAAAAGAACGAAGGATAAATACTAAATGAAAAGAGTCGTTATAATTGGTGGTGGATATGCTGGGATTTATGCACTAAGAGAACTGGTTAAAAATAAAGATATAAAAATTACACTTATTGATAAGCATACTTACCATAATCTTCAGCCAGAAGTTTATGATTTAATTGCTAATAAATCAAACTTCGCAGAGGTAACAATTGATTTAACAACTTTATGTATGGGATTTAATCATAATTATTTAGAATTTAAAAACCTGAAAGTTAGAAGAATTGATCAAGTTGCAAAAAGAATATTTACAGAAGAAGAAGAAATTGTAGAATTTGATTATTTGATTATGGCTGCAGGAACTAGAACATTTTTCCCAACTTCAATTCCTGGTTTAAATAATGCAGATGATATTAAAAAACTTCACAGAGCAATCACTTTTAAACAAAGTTTTGAGCAACAATTATTCAAAAAAATTAAAGATGAAGCAAAACAATGTGCAGATACAAGAATAGTTGTTGTTGGAGCAGGTCTTTCAGGAGTTGAAATTGCAGCTGAGATGGCATATTATTCAAATAAATTCTTTGAAAGGGGTAATTTTTCATGTGATAATCTGAAAATTACTCTAATTAGTAGTTCAGTTACAATTCTTCCTGGTCTTTCAAAACAGTTAATTAATATCTCTCAAGAAAGATTAAAATCACTAGGTATTAATATTGTTACAAATACTAAACTAGTTAAAGTTGAAGATGGTTGCTGTCATTTTTCAAATGGAACAAAAGCTAATCACTCATTTGTAATTTTTACAGGGGGAGTTGAAGCTTCTACAATCACAGCTGAGTTAGAAGATGTTGAAAAAAATGGTAGAGGTCAAATTATAGTAAATGAATATCTGCAAACAGATAAATACGAAAATATTTTTGCAATAGGTGATATAGCAGAAATAAAAAATAGAAAAGGCGAAATCATGCCGCCAAATGTTACTATTGCTAGAATTAGTGGTACAGATGCTGGTAAAAATGTTTTAAATATGATTGAAGGGAAAAAATTAATTAAATCTAACCCTAAATTAGATGGTATTTTAATTGCTCTTGGTGGGAAATATGCAGCAGGTGATATCTTTGGATTATTAACAGTAAAAGGAAGACTTGCATACGAAATTAAAAAATACGTATTTAGCTCGTATAGAAAACCTCTTTTAAAACTTATCAAAATTGGTTATGCTAAACTAAAAAGGTTGTAAAAATTTCTGAGGCAATAAATGCATAAAAATCATTTTACCAGAATAGGATTTATATTAGCTGCTGCTGGAAGTGCTGTTGGTCTTGGAAATATTTGGAAATTTCCTTATATTGCAGGTGAAAATGGTGGTGGTGTTTTTGTATTAGTTTACTTGGCAACTGTATTTCTTATTGGTATGTCTATATTTATTGGAGAAGTTTTACTTGGAAGCAATTCAAATCATAATGCAGTTAGTACATTTGAAACTTTAGCTCCTAAAGAAAAGAAATATTGGAAATATAGTGGATTTACATTTCTAACGGGCTTGTTAATTCTAACTTTTTATTCTGTTGTAATTGCTTGGATTTTCAATTATATTGTAATTTCTGTAACTTCTTTACCTAGCAATTTCAAAGAATCAGAAACTATTTTCTTATCTCTTTTAAAAGAAAGTATTTACACTCAACTTATTTACTACACACTTACATTTGTTATAGTTGCAATTACTATTTCAAAAGGTGTAAAAAAAGGTATTGAGAAAATGAACAATATTCTAATGCCCTCACTTGTAATTATTTTATTAATTTTACTTATTTATTCAATTCAACTTGATGGATTTATGAAAGCAGTAAATTTTATGTTTTATCCTAATTTTGAGAAATTTCATTCAAGTTCAATAATTATTGCTGTAGGACATGCATTTTTTACACTATCTATAGGTATGACAGCTATATTAACCTATGCTGCATCTTTAGATAAAGATGTAAATATTGTAAAAGCATCCATTTGGGTTGTTGTTATGGATACAATAATTGCAATTCTAGCAGGGCTAATTATTTTTTCTATAACATTTACTGCGGGACAAGAACCAAGTAAAGGTCCAGGATTAGTATTTATAACTTTACCTGCTATTTTTTATGAAATGGGAACAATTGGGATATATTTATCTCTTTTATTTTTTATAGCTGTTTTATTTGCCGCAATAACATCTGCTGTTTCAATTTTAGAACCAGCTGTTATGTATTTGGTTGAAAGAAAAAATTTAGATCGAAAACTAGCAACTTATTCTGTTTCTTTATTCATTTATATTCTTGGAATTTTTGTATTACTATCAAATACTAATGAATTTTCAAATGTGTTAACTTTTGGAAATAAAAATCTTTTTGATTGGTTTGACTTCATAAGTTCAGCAATCTTATTACCTATAGGAGGAATGATTGTTTCTATCTTTATTGGATTTGTACTTGATAAAGAAGTATCAAGAAATGCAATTATTCCACATATTGGAGAGACTTATTATAAAATTTGGCTATTTATTATTAGATATATAGCCCCTATTTCCATCATTTTAATTATGCTTGAAGAATCTGGAATTATAAAAATATAAATAAGAGATTATTAAAGCTAATCTCTTATAATCTTAATTAAAATATCATTAGCTCTATCTCTATGAACTATCTCTTTTTCATTTCTTTCAAATAGCTCTTTTAAGAAATTATTTGGATATGATGAAGCTAAATTTTCTTTATTGAAACTCTCTAAATCTTGACATTTAAAAGTTGTTCTACAAATTTTATCATCATATATTTTCATATCCAAAATAGCAGTTCCTGCACTAAAAATTTGAACTTGAGTATAATCTTTGAATTTGTAAACAAAACCTTTGTCATAAAATTTCATTTGTAGTGTTTTTATTAAAATTGTTGCACTTGAAGAGCTTATTTGCGGTTCATTTGTGCTAAAACATCCTGTAAATATAAATAGTGAAAAAACTATTAGCAATAAATTTTTTATGGATAATCCTTTGTTTTAAAAACTTTTACTATAATTATATCAAATTATATAAATAAAGGTTTTTATTGTTAGTTCATATTTGTTGTGCAGTTGATAGTCACTATTTTTTAGAAAAAATACAAGAAGAGTTTCCAGATGAAAAATTAGTAGGTTTTTTTTACGATCCAAACATTCATCCATATAGTGAGTATAGACTTAGATATTTAGATGTAGAATATTCATGTGAAAAATTAGGTATTCCACTACTTGAGGGTCCATATAATCTTGAAGAGTGGTTAAAAAAAGTAAAAGGAATGGAGCATTTACCT
>CAZDFZ010000053.1:0-9446 GCA_964504855.1 uncultured Aliarcobacter sp. | reverse complement strand
ATGAGCCTAGGAATGATGATGTTACCCCCTGTAATGGTTTCTCTACCTGTAAAAATCATCTTTTTTATAGTAATAGATGGATGGCAGTTAATCATAGGAAATCTCGCACAGTCCTTTAAATAGAAGATGTTAGATTGAAGGAATCATTATAATTAATTAGATTCTTTCAATCAAATATATTTTTTCTTCCTTTTACTAAAATATAAAATCATTATCATCATTAAATATTTTTTTGTCAGCAATTATATTTAAAATTAAAATAAATATTTTTTCAATAATTATAAGTTATTGTTAAAATAAGAGTATTAGATATTATAATATTTATTTATAATTAAAGCTAAAAAAATCCTATAATAAGGTATAATAAATACTTTAATATTAATATAGGAATTATTTATATGCATAAGATTTATTTATCTTTATTGCTGGCTTCTACATTTAGTTATTCTCAAACAGTAAATTTTGATGATGTATTACAACAAACCATTAAAAATAGTAAAGATTTACAACAACAAAAATTGAATATAGATTTAGCAAAACAAGACATAAAAACAGTTGATTTTATGAATTATGGAAAATTATCAATCAGTGAAGAGATGAGCAGAACAAACCACTCGGGTTATGTTTTTAATTCAAAATTATCTTCTAGGGAAGCCTCATTTAATGATTTTGGAGCAAATGAATTTGCTGGTCCAAACTCTTTGATGGTAGAGCCAAAAAATTTAAATTATCCAGATGCAAGAAACAACTACAATACAAAAGTGACTTACGATATACCACTATTTACAGGCTTCAAACTTTCAAATCAAAAAGATATTTTAAAACTTATGGAAAAAGCAAATGAATTAAAATATAATCTTGATAGAAAAAATCTTGAATTTGAAACATTAAAAGCTTATAACAGTGCAGTTGTTGCAAAAGAGTTTGTAAAAGCTTTAGAAAAAGCAAAAGAGACTATATCTTTTATGGTTAAAGCTGCTAATTCTTTTCATAATGAAGGATTGGTTACAAAAATAGATGTAAATGAAGCAAAAGTTTATGAGCTAAATATAAATTCGCAATTAATAGAGGCTAAAAATAATTTTCAATTAGCTTTAGCCTATCTTGAATTTTTAACTTCAAATAATGATATAAGTGATGTGGAAAATCTTGAAAATATACATTTTAGTTTATCAAATCAACAAGAGTTATATGAAAAAGCTATAGAAGCTAGAGATGAAGTAAAAATGCAAAATATCGAAGTTGATGCATCTAAAAAAAATATAGATATTTCAAAATCTTCTTATTATCCAACACTTTTTTCTCATCTTGAATATGGATTCAATGATGATAAATTAACAACTAATGAAGATAAAGATTACTATATAGCTTTAGTTGGTCTATCTTTAA
The DNA here is from genome assembly GCA_964504855.1 of uncultured Aliarcobacter sp. Lineage (GTDB taxonomy): Bacteria > Campylobacterota > Campylobacteria > Campylobacterales > Arcobacteraceae > Aliarcobacter. The sequence continues at coordinate 8,057 of CAZDFZ010000053.1, read as the reverse complement.
CTTTGTTTGATGGGACAAGAGATACACAAGTAGAGAAATCAAGAATAGAACATTTAAAAGCTACTTTAAATCAAGAAAAACTAAAAGATGGTATAAAACTTGAAATAAAAAAAGCCATTTTGGATTTAGAAACAAAAGAAAATGTTTTAGCTGAAAAAATAGAAGCAAGAAATTTGGCAAGTGAAGTTTTAGAACAAGCAAAACTTCAATATAAAAATAGACTTATATCTATGACCATTTTACTTCAACAAGAGGCAAATTATAGAAAATATGAAGCACTTTTAATAAATGCGAAATATGAAAAATCTTTAGCACTTGCTAAAGTAAATCTTGTTTTAGGGAAAAATTTAAAAGAGGAAAATGAATAATGATAAAACTATTAATACCAACTATTATATGTGCAAATTTATTAGCAAATCAACTAGAATTATCAGGAACTGTAGTATCTGACAATGAAAAAATGATAACAAGTAGAAATATGGGTTATGTTAAATCTGTAAATGTTGATGAGGGAAGTAGCGTAAAAAAAGGTCAAGTTTTATATGAAATTGACTCTTCAAATATGGATTCAAATAAAAAAGAGGCTGAACTTAATCTTGAAATTTTACAAAATCAAGCAAAAAATCTTGAATTAAATCTAAATAGATATAAAAATCTACAAGCACAAGATTTAGTATCAAAATACGAAGTTGAACAACTTGAATTAAATCTTGCAAATATAAAAAATATGATTTCTATCACAACTGCAAAAGTAAAAGAAGTAAATGCTCAATATGAATATCTAAAAGTAAAAGCTCCAAATGATGGTTTAGTAATGAAAAAATCAATAAAAGCGGGCGAGATGGCAATGCCGGGAATGCCTGCAATTATCTTAACTGATTTATCAACGTTATTAGTAAAAGCTGATATTTCAGAAACAAACTTAAATGATCTGAAAATAGGGCAAAAAGTAGATATTGAAATAGCGTCACAAAACTTTAAAACAAAAGGAACTATTAGTTCAATCGTTCCAAATATGTATGGTGGTATGACACACTCTTTTGTTTTAAAAATTACTTTTGATAAAGAAAAATTCAACATCTATCCAGGTATGTATTCAAAAGTTATCATAGATACTAATAATTAGGATTTTATATGAATGGATTAAATCAAAATCTAAATACAGCAGGGAAATTATCTTTGCTTTTTATAAATCATCCACTTACTTTTATATTTGGTGTTTTTATTTTAGCTTTGGGGTATATCTCTCTTTTAATAATGCCAAGGGAAGAAAATCCTCAAATAAAAGTTAGTGGTGGCGTAGTTATTGTTGCACTTCCCGGAGCCACTGCTAGTGAAGTTCAAAAAGTTATAATTGATCCTTTAGAGAAAAAAATAAAAGAGATAAAAGGTGTTGAAAATATCTATTCATATGCGAAGGATTCTGTGGGAATTGTACAAGTTCAATATTATATTGGGGAAGATAAAGAAAAGTCAAATTTAAAACTTTATGACCAAGTTATGAGAAATATGGATTTATTACCCCATGGAGCAATGCAACCTATGATTAAAACTATGGATATTGATACAGATATTCCAATTGCAACAATTGCATTTTATAGTGCTAAAAAAGATGAAAAAGATTTGATTTCTCAAACAGAACTTTTTAATGAAGTAAATAAAATCACAAAAGAGATAAATAAAATCAAAAATGTAGCGCTTGTAGATTTAAAAGGTGAAAAAAAAGAGCAGTTTAATGTTTTAGTTGATGCAAACAAACTAGCTTCATATAATCTTCCTTTGGGGCTTGTAATGAAACAAATACAATCTCTTTCATACAAAACTCCAAATATCAATATAAATACACAAAATTCTTCATTGGTAGTTTTTGGAATAAAACAAGCAATAGAAAATGAAAAAGATTTAGAAAATTTAATTATCTCTTATAATTTTCAAACGCCAATTTATCTAAAAGATGTGGCAAAAATAGAAAAATCTTATGATATTCAAAATAAAAGTGAGGCTTTAATTTATCAAAGAGATGAAAATAATAATTTTAAAGCAACTAATCAAATAACACTAACTGCTTCAAAATTAAAAGGAGCAAATTCAGTAACAATAAATGAAAATATTTTTGCATATATGGCTTCTATAAAAGATGAATTATTAGCAAAAAATATAAAATATACTATTACAAGAGATGATGGATATACTGCAAATAAAGCTGTAAATTCTTTAGTTTCAGATCTACTTATTTCAATAGTTATAATTGCCATTTTACTTATATTTACTCTGGGATTTAAAGAAGCTATGATTGTTTCTATTACAGTTCCTATGATTTTATCACTGACTCTGTTTATGGGATTATTAATGGGTGAAACTATAAATCGGATTACTCTTTTTGCATTAATTGTATCATTGGGAATGCTTGTTGATGCTGCAATTATCGTAATTGAAAATATTCATAGACATAAAAATGAAACACCAAATATGGATATTTCAATTATTTCAATAAATGCTACAAATGAAATAGGAAATGCTACAAATATAGCAACTCTAGCTATTATAATTACATTTATTCCAATGTTTTTTGTTGGTGGTATGATGGGGCAGTTTATGCACCCACTTCCTGTTTTTGTCTCTATTTCTTTGGCAATGTCACTGTTTGTGGCTTATGCTTTTACACCATATTTTGTTAAAAAATTTTTATAGGATTTAGTGATGAGATTAGAAAAATTCATTTACAATATTTTACAAGATAGTAAAAAAGCTAACTTGATATATTTAATAACTTTAGTTTTATTTATTTTAAGTGTTGCAACATTTCCTACAAAAATAGTAAAAGCAAAAATGCTTCCAAGTAAAGATTCTGATACATTTTCTATTTATGTGGATTTAAAAGATAACTCAAGTATAAATCAAACAAAAGAGATTTCATCTTGTATTGCATCAAATCTTCAAAAAAATGAAAATATTATAAATATTTCTGTATTTTTAAACGAGGGGCAACCTTTGGATTTTGCAGCGCTTGTAAAACAAAGCTCTCTTAAAGATAAAGAGTCACAAGCAGAGATGATTGTTAATATAAAAAAACAAAAAGATAGAAATATTTCAAGTTACAATCTTATTAGTAGTTTAAGAGAAGATATACAAAAAAATTGTTCTATGTATGATGCTAATATCAAATTTATAGAACTTCCAGCAGGTCCACCTGTACTAGCTTCAATTGTAAGTGAAATTTATGGTGGAAATAGTTTTGAAAGTAGAAAAGATTTTGCTTTAAAAATAGCAAAAATTCTAAAAAATCAAACTACATTAGTTGATATTGATATATTAGCAGATGATGAAATTGTTATGTATGAATTAGTACTTGATAGTAACAAAGCACTTGTTAGTAATATGGATTTGGAGCAAGTTAAAAATACGCTTTTTTTAGCCTTTGAAGGGATGAAAGTATCTGTTATAAATAAAAGTGAAGCTCAAAATCAAATACCAATATTTTTAAGATTGGATGACTCAAGATTATTGAAAAATTCCACAAAAGAAGATTTAAAAGCAAAACTTCAAACTCTAAAAGTTATAAATAACCAAGGAAATATGGTAAGTATTTCAGAATTTGTAACGATAAAACAAAGTATAAAAGAGCCAACAATTACTTCAAAGAATCTTGCTGCTATGATAAATGTAATTGCAGAAACTTCTAAAGATAGTCAAATTTATCCTTTATTAAGTGCAAGAGATGAAATGATAAATTCACTATCAAGTGACTATGAAATAATAAAAACGAATATGCTAAATTTATCATTTGTGGATAAAAAAACAAAAGAGAAATTTGATTTGGTTTTTGATGGAGAGTTAAAAGTAACTATTGATACTTTTATTGATTTAGGAGGAGCTTTTATAATAGCTTTAGTTTTAATATTCTTTTTAATGGTTATGTACTATAAAAATTTTGCAATTGCAGGTGGAATCGTACTTGCTAGTTTTATATCTATTATAGGTGTAATTTTTGCTCACATAATAATGGATTTAATCACAAAAGATACCTTTTATTTAACAGCAACTTCACTTATAGGATTTATTGGTCTTATTGGGATAAATTCAAGAAATTCTACACTTATAATCGACTTTTCAAAACAGCTAATAATCGAAAAAGGATTAGGAATAAATGAAGCTATTGCAAAAGCAGCAGCAACTAGATCAAAACCAATAATCTTAACAGTTTTAACAGTTGTTTTTGCAAGTACATTAATAGCTAATGATGCTGTATTTGGAGGATTAGGTGTGGCACTTATTGGTGGAACATTAATTTCATATATAGTTTCTATGTTTTTTGTGCCGATTATTATCAAAAATCAGTTAAAGAAGATTTTATAAAATCTTCTTTTAGCTATTCATTTTACCTATAGCACAAGAAACAAAGCTTTTAGCTGTAGTTGTAGCTTTTTGGAAACCACTTAATTCATCATCACTTAAAGGATAACCTAAACCTCTTAATTTTAGTTTTAAAGCCTCTTTTTGCTCATCTTGTATATCAAGAGTAATTTGTCTTGGATGAACATCAAGATTTACTTCAACTTCTCCAAACTCCTCTTTTAGTGATTTTGTAAGTGTACTTGCACAACCACCACATTTTACATTTAAAACTTCAAATGTTTGTTTCATTTTTTTTCCTTTTATTTAGTATTAAAAAATTTATTTTCTAGTGTATCTACTAACTCTTGAACAGAAGCAATAGATTTTGAAAATTGGGTTTTTTGTTCCTCTTTTAGATTTAGTTCTATTACTTTTTCTACTCCATTGCTTCCAAGCATTACAGGAACTCCAGATACAATATTTTTATATCCATATTCACCTTCAAGCATAATTGCACAAGGATAAACTTTCTTTTTATCTTCTAAAATTGCTTCTATCATCAATGTCGTTGAATATGCGGGTGCATAATATGCTGAACCTGTTTCAAGTAGTTTTACTATTTGAGCCCCACCATTTTTTGTTTTATTTATAATATCTTCAATATCATCTTTAGATAAAACTTCACTTAAATTTACTCCAGCTACTGTTGAAAAATCAGCAAGTGGAACCATGTCATCTCCATGTCCACCCATTACAGAAGCGTCAATTTGTCCTTGTCCATAACCTAATTTCTCAAAAATAAAATGAGCCATTCTTGCACTATCTAAAATTCCAGCCATACCAATAATTTTATTTCTTGACCATTTTGAAGCTTTAAGTGCTGTATAAACCATAGCATCAAGAGGATTTGAAACAACTATAATAACTGCATTTGGATTGTATGGAATAATACTAGCTATTACTGAAGTCATAATATTTGCATTTGTTAAAAGTAAATCATCTCGACTCATTCCTGGTTTTCTTGCAATTCCTGCTGTAATAACAATTACATCACAATCTTTAAATTCATCATCACATAAACATGCATGTACGATAGTTTTTGATTTTGCTGCATTTGTGGCTTGTGAAATATCCAAAGCCATTGCTTGAACAATGTTTTGTCTAACATCTTTTAAAAGGATTGAAGAACAAATATTCTTTGAAGCTAGAGTAAATGCAAGTGTGGCACCAACATTTCCAACACCAATAATTCCAACAGTTTTTTTACTCAAGATAAAAACCTTTTTATTTTTAGGAAATTATATCTTTTTAGGCATAAAAAAAGGCAAAGCCTAAGCCTTGCCTTTTTTATATTTTGTAATTAAAAATTATCCAATGATAGCATTTAATGTAGCAGATGGTCTCATAGCAGCAGATGTTTTAGCATCGTCTGGTAAGTAGTATCCACCCATATCAACAGCTTTACCTTGAGCTTCATTTAATTCTTTAACAATTTGAGCTTCATTTTCAGTCATTGCTTTTGCAATTGGAGTAAATTCAGCTTTTAATTCAGCATCTACGTCTTGAGCTGCTAATTCTTGCGCCCAGTACATAGCTAAGAAGAAGTGAGAACCTCTATTATCAATTTCTCCAACTTTTCTAGCTGGTGATTTGTCATTGATTAGGAATGTTCCAGTTGCTCTATCTAAAGTATCAGCTAAAACTTTTGCTTTGCTATTACCTTGAGTATTTGCTAAATGGTCAAATGAAGCAGCTAATGCCATAAATTCACCTAAAGAATCCCATCTTAAGTAAGCTTCTTCTTGGAATTGTTGAACGTGTTTAGGAGCAGATCCACCAGCACCTGTTTCAAATAATCCTCCACCTTGCATTAATGGAACGATTGATAACATTTTTGCAGATGTACCTAATTCTAAAATTGGGAATAAGTCAGTGTTATAATCTCTTAAAATATTTCCAGTAACAGAAATAGTATCAAGTCCTGCTCTCATTCTCTCTAAAGATTTTTTAGTTGCATCAACAGGAGACATAATTGTAATATCTAAACCAGTTGTGTCATGAGTAGGTAAATATTTATTTACTTTTTTAATCATCTCAGCATCGTGAGCTCTTGCAGAATCTAACCAGAAAATTGCAGGAGTATTAGATAATCTTGATCTTGAAACTGCTAATTTAATCCAGTCTTGGATTGGTGCATCTTTTGTTTGACACATTCTGAAAATATCACCAGCTTCTACATCAAACGAGAATACTACATTTCCATCTTTGTCGATAACTTTGATTTGTCCAGCAGCTTTTGCTTGGAAAGTTTTGTCATGTGAACCATACTCTTCAGCTTTTTGAGCCATTAAACCAACATTAGGAACTGTTCCAATTGTTTTAACATCTAATGCTCCATGCTCTTTACAATCATCAATAACAGCTTTGAAACTTCCAGCATAAGCTCTATCAGGAATCATAGCGATTGTATCTTCTTCTTTATCATCAGCATTCCACATTTTCCCACCACCTTTAATCATAGCAGGCATAGAAGCATCAATAATAACATCAGAAGGAACATGTAAATTTGTAATTCCTTTTGCAGAGTTTACCATTGCAAGTCTTGGTTGTTTTGCATATACTGCAGCAATATCAGCTTCAATTTCAGCTTTTTTAGCTGCATCTAAAGTTTCTAATTTTGCGTATAAATCACCTAAACCGTTGTTGAAATTAACACCGATTTCGTCAAATAATGCAGAATGTTTTGCAATTAAATCTTTGAAATAAACTTTTACAGCAAATCCAAACATAATTGGATCAGAGTTTTTCATCATTGTAGCTTTTAAATGTAAAGATAATAATACATCTTCTTTTTTAGCTCTTTCAATAGCTTTTGCATAGAATTCTTGTAATGCTTTTGCACTTAATCTAGTAGCATCAATAATTTCACCAGCAAGAACTTTAGTTGAAGCTTTTAATACAGTTTCAGCACCGTTTGCATCAAAGAAAGAGATTTTTAAATCATTTGCTTCATCAAAAGTTTTAGAAACTTCTGAACCATAGAAATCTCCTGAATCCATACAAGCTACGTCAGTTTTAGAATCTTTTGTCCATTTACCCATTCTGTGAGGATTAGCTTTTGCGTAATTTTTAACTGCACCTGGAGCTCTTCTATCTGAATTTCCTTCTCTTAATACTGGATTTACAGCAGATCCTGTGATTTTTGAATATCTAGCAGTAATTTCTTCACTAGCATCATAATTTGGGATGTTGTAACCTTTTGCTTGTAATTCAGCAATTGCAGCTTTTAATTGAGGAATAGAAGCTGAAACATTTGGTAATTTAATGATGTTTGCAGTTGGATCTTGAGTTAAAGCTCCTAATTCAGCTAAATCATCACTGATTTTTTGCTCATCAGTTAAATTTTCAGGGAAGTTAGCAATAATTCTTCCTGCTAATGAAATATCTTTAGTAACCATTTCAATACCAGAACTTTTTGTGAAAGCTTTGATAATTGGTAAAAAAGAGTATGTTGCTAAAGCTGGAGCTTCATCAACTTTTGTGTAAATGATTTTTGACATATTGTTTCCTAAATTTGAATTTTAATGTTATCAATATGATAGCTATATTTGAATTTAAGGAAATTGAAAGTTCGATATATTTAGGATGTGAAAATTTGATTGTTTCAAATTTTCACAAGTTAGATTAATTTATATCTTTAAATAAATCTTTGATAGAAGAAG
>CAZDFZ010000052.1:0-9490 GCA_964504855.1 uncultured Aliarcobacter sp. | reverse complement strand
TATTTTTTACAATTTTACATAATTCAATTCCATCACCATCTGGTAACATCCAATCTGTTAAAACCAAATCATAATTTCTAATATCAATAAAATATTCAGCATCTTTATAATTTTCAGCTGTATCAACTTGGTAACCAAAGTCTGTAAGACCTTCTTGTAATGTTCTGTTTAGTGTTATTTCGTCTTCAATAATCAAAATTCTCATAATATTCCTTAAATTTAAGTTAAGTTTAAATTTTGCGGAATTGTATCATAAAATTTTGAAAATTTAAAGCTTTTTTAAGTTAAATTTTAAAATTTAATAAATCTATTAATTTTTAATAAAAATAATTAAAAAAAATTACTATTTTAAGCAATAAATTAACTGTTTATTAACTATGAAAAGATAAAATACGAAAAATAAAAAATCCAAGGAATATTATGAAAAAAATAGTAACAAGTTTTGTTGCATCGTTAGCATTAGTAGGCGCATTAAATGCAGCTGATTATGGTTCAGTTGATGGTGATTTGATTACAAAACAAGATATTGCAGTGGTTTTACAAGATCCAAGAATTGATTTTGAGAAATTACCAGATGCTACTAAAAAACAAGTACTTGAACAAGTAGTAAATAGAAAATTAATTGCAAAAAATGCTCTTAAAAATGGTGTTGAAAAAGACCCTCAATATATAGAAGCAATTGCAGGTATTAAAGAAGATTTAGCACTTCAAGTTTGGCAAAAAAATGAAGTTGATAAATTAAAATTTACAGAGCAAGATAAAAAAGATTTCTTTGAAAAAAATAAAGATAAATTTGTGATGCCAGAAATTTTAGATTCAAGACACATTTTAGTTAAAACTGAAGCTGAAGCTAAAGCTATTATTGCAGAACTTGATAAAGCTGCTAAAAAAGAAGACAAATTTGCTGATTTAGCAAAAGCAAAATCAACAGATGCAACTGCACAAAATGGTGGTTATTTAGGAAAAGTTCCAGCTGATAAATTAGTTCCTGAATTTACAAATGCTGCTAGAACTTTAGCTAAAAATAGTTACTCTAAAATACCAGTTCAAACACAATTTGGTTATCATGTAATTTTCTTAAAAGATAAAACACCTTCAAAAGCTTTAACATATGAAGAAGTAGAAGGAAAAATTAATCAAATTTTAATTGGAAATGCATTTAGTAAAAAAGTAAAAGAAATAACTGACGAATTAAAAAAAGACGCTAAAATAGTTATCAAATAAGGAGTTATAGAATGGGTGTATTAGATGTAGTTAAGCCAGGTGTTTTAACTGGAAGCGAAGCAAAAAAACTTTTTGCTTACGCTAAAGAGAATAATTTTGCAATACCAGCTGTTAATGTTGTAGGAACAGATTCTGTTAATGCTGTTTTAGAAGTGGCTGCAAAAGTTAATTCACCAATTATTATTCAATTTTCAAATGGTGGAGCAGGTTTTTATGCTGGAAAAGGTTTAAAAACTGCAAATGCAGCTGTTCTTGGTGGAATTAGTGGTGCAAACCATGTTCATACTATGGCTGAAGCTTATGGAATACCTGTAATTTTGCATACAGACCATGCTGCTAAAAAACTATTACCTTGGATTGATGGTTTATTAGATGCAGGGAAAGCTCACTTTGAAAAAACAGGAAGACCTTTATTTACTTCTCATATGCTTGATTTAAGTGAAGAGCCTTTAGAAGAAAATATTGAAATTTGTGTAGAGTATTTCAAAAAAATGAATGCACTTGATATGATGTTAGAAATCGAACTTGGAATCACAGGTGGTGAAGAAGATGGTGTTGATAACTCGGATGTTGATAATGCACTTTTATATACTCAACCAGAAGAAGTTTCATATGCTTATGAAAAATTAAGTCAAGTTGGTGAAAATTTCACAATTGCTGCATCTTTTGGAAATGTTCATGGTGTTTATAAGCCAGGTAACGTTGTATTAAGTCCGAAAATTTTAGATAACTCTCAAAAGTATATTCAAGAAAAATTAGGAACTTCTGCAAAGCCAGTAGACTTTGTATTCCATGGTGGTTCAGGTTCACTATTAAGTGAAATTAGAGAAGCTATTGAGTATGGTGTTATTAAAATGAATATTGATACAGATACACAATGGGCAACTTGGGATGGAATTAGAGCTTATGAAGCTAAATATCACGATTATTTACAAGGACAAATCGGAAACCCAGAGGGTGAAGATAAACCAAATAAAAACTATTATGACCCAAGAAAGTTTATAAGAGCTGGACAAGAATCAATGATAGCTAGACTTGAAGTTGCATTCTCTGATCTTTGTGCAATAAATAAGAATTAATTAGAGATTTTCTCTAATTAATTAAAAAACAGGGAAAGAAGTTTATTTCTCTTCCTATTCTAGAAGAAATATAACTTATAATGCAGTTACTTTTTAATAGTAAAGCTAAAATTATAAAGCTGTTACGTTTTCTGCTTGAAGACCTTTTTCACCTTGACCAACTTCAAAAGTTACTTTTTGTCCATCATTTAATGAAACTCTTCCATATCCAGTATTATTGATGTTTCTGTAATGTACGAATACATCTTTCCCACCATTTTCTTGCTCGATAAATCCATAACCTTTTTCGCTGTTAAACCATTTTACTGTACCGTTTACTAATGTTGCCATTGTAACTCCTTTTTTTGTTAAAATATACTTCATTTCTAAAGTCTTGAAGATATAAAATTGAGAATTCTTTAGATTGATTGCATACTTAAAACAGACGTTACAAGAAAAACATAAAAACTATAGATGAACTCTAAACCATCTTTCAATTGATTCATTATATCAGAAAATTAAGGAAATACTTTTTTTTAAGACAAAATCTATTTTTTAGCTTCTTCATTAGTAACTAGTGCAAGGTTTGAAAGATTGTATTTTTGAAGTAAATCTAATATTTTTACGACTCTTTCATATTCTACTTTTTTATCAATTTTTACAATTACAGGTTTTTGTTTATTTTTAATTGCTTTTAGGTTATCTTCAAGGGATTCAAAAGAAACTTCAATACCTTTTATTGCTAATTTCGTTTTGTTAAGTTCAATAAATACCTGTTCTTCCTCTACTTTCATCTCTTTTGCACCGGCTGTTGGCAAATCAAGAATTAGAGCATTTTCTTCTTTTTTGAAGACAGAAGTTACGATGAAAAATATTAAAAGAATAAAAACTACATCAATAACAGGAGTTAAATCTAAACCTAATGATTCTCTTCTTTTCATCTTAGTTATTTCCAACTAACTCTTTTTTAGCTTTTAATTCTATATTGTCAATCATTGAAATAAAGTGATTATAAGCTATTTGATGTGGAATGGCTACAATTATTCCTGCTATTGTTGTAATTAGTGCTATTCCTATTCCATTTGAAAAAATTGTTGGATCACCTAATCCTTTTGCAGTTATCTCTTCAAAAGAGATATAAACTCCAATTACTGTTCCCAAAAGTCCTAACAGTGGAGAGATAGATGCTATATTTTTTATAGTAGTTAGTCCAGTTTCTAATTTTTGTACTTCATATTCAATTTGTGCAATAATTGATACGTTTGGATTTATTTTATTTTTAATTTTTTCAATAATTTGATTTTTTCTAGGAAGTGTAAGAAATTTCCATAAAATTATTGTAAATCCAATAATATTCAAAGCAATTAAAATATAAACAATAACTCCACCTTTATCTATATAGCTCATTAAACCCATGTAAACCTCAATAATTTTTTCGCTATTGTACAAAACTTTTGTTAAGAGATGGTACAATTTTCTTATGAACTATACTAATTCACCTATAGAAAAAATAAATTTTAATAATCAAGAATATTTTATAAAAAGAGATGATTTACTTCATAAAGATTTTTCAGGAAATAAAGCTAGAAAGTTTTACTATTATTTAGTTAATGATTTTCCAAATATCAAAAAAGTTGTATCTTATGGATCAAGTCAATCAAATGCAATGTACTCATTATCAGTTTTATGTAAAGTTAAAAATTGGGAATTTGATTATTACGTGGATCATATAGCTTCATTTTTAAAAGATAATCCAATAGGAAATTATAAATTTGCAATTGATAATGGGATGAATATTATCGAAGGGAAAATTCCTGAATTATTTGATAATGAAACACTATTTATTAGTGAAGGAGGAGCCCTTAAAGAAGCTTCTTTTGGAATAGAAATTTTAGCTTTAGAAATAAAAACTTGGGCTATACAAAATAATATTGAAAAATTAAAAATCTTTTTGCCAAGTGGTACTGGAACAACGGCATTATATCTGCAAAAACATCTACCTTTTGAAGTTTTAACTTGTGCTTGTGTAGGAGATAAAGAGTATTTGCAAAAACAATTTGAAATGCTTGAGAAAGATAAATTTCCCACTATATTAGAAAATTCTAAAAAATATCATTTTGGAAAATTATATAAAGAGTTCTTTGAAATACATAATGAACTTTTAAAACAAACTAATATTGAATTTGATCTACTTTATGATAGTTTGGGTTGGATATGTATAGATAATTATATAAAAAATACAAATATTGAGACATATAAAATATTGTATATTCATCAAGGTGGAATTATAGGAAATGCTTCAATGAAAGAAAGATATTTACACAAATATAATTAAAAATATTTTTTCTTTATAAAAAAAAAGATACAATTCTTTATGTTAACAAAAGATGAAAAAAAACTCATTAAATTAATCAAAATCACTCCATTATTTATAGTTGGAATAATTTGCTTTATTGTAACAATATTTTTGTATATTGAAAAAAATAGTTCATTACGAGCAAATTTAGAGATATTAAAAATTGATTATTTGGAAAAGAATAAAGAAACAATCAAAAATCAAGTAGAAAATGTTTATAACTATATTTCTCATAAAAAATCAAATAGTGAAAATGAATTAAAAGATGATTTAAAAAATAAAATTGATGAAGCATTTAATATTATTAATTTCATCTATGAAAAGTATAAAGATAAAGAGACAAAAGAAGAGATTATTTCTAGAATAAAAGATTCTTTAAGAGCTATAAGATTTAACAATAATAGAGGATATTATTATATTTATACTACAAGTGGAACTAATGTTTTACATCCAATAAATCCTGAATTTGAAAATAAATTTATGTTAAATCATAAAGATAGTTTAGGAAATTTAGTAATAAGAGATATTTTTAAGGATTTAGAAAATAAGAAAGAAGCTTATACTACTTTATATTGGGCAAAACCTGAAGATTTGAAAAATCAATATAAAAAAATTACATACAATAAAATTTTTGAACCATATAATTTAGTTATTGGTACAGGTGAATATTTAGATGATTTTGAAGAAAATACGAAAACTAAAATATTAGATTATATATCAAGTATTAGATATGATAAAAATGATTATATTTTTGTTGTGGATAATGAAGGTGTATATTTAAGTCATATTGAAAAATCTTATGTGGGATTAAATAGGATAAATTTAAAAGACCCGAATGGTTTTATGATTACAAAAGAGATTATAAATGGTGCAAGAGATGGCAATTCTGCATATTTAGAATATGTAGGAACTATTAAACCACAAACAAAATTACCTTCTAGAAAAATTACTTATGTGAAGGGATTTAAAGATTGGAATTGGGCAATCGCAAGTGGGTTTTACACTGATGAATTAGAAAAACAGATTGAAGAAAAGCAAACTGAAATTAAAGATAAATATATAAAAAATTTAGTGGAAGTATTAATCATTAGTTTATTGATAACAATTGCTTTTTTAATTATTTCATTTTACATTTCAAAAAAATTAGAAAGAAGATTTCTTAAATATAAACAACAATTATTTAATCATATTGAACAAAATAGAGAAAAAGATACAATGATTGCACAACAATCTAAAATGGCAGCAATGGGAGAGATGATTGAAAATATCGCACATCAATGGAGACAACCTTTAAGTACAATTTCTACAATCTCTAGTGGTATAAAGATGCAATGTGAGTATTCAGTTATACAAAAAGATGAAATTATTAAGTCAATGGATACCATTTCAAATACAACAAAATATTTATCTCAGACAATTGATGATTTTAGAAACTATTTTAATCCTCAAAAAGAAGCTCATAATTTTAATTTAAAAAATTGTTTAGAGAAAGTTTGTTCATTAATTGAGCCACAACTAATTTCAAAAAATGTACAAATTATTAAAAATATTGATGACATCATGGTTTATGGTTTTGAAAATGAGTTTATTCAAGTTATTATTAATATTTTGAATAACTCTAAAGATGAATTTGAAAAAATTGTTATAGAAGAAAAAATTATTTTAATTGATACTAAAGTTATAAAAAACAGAATTAGTATTTGTATAAAAGACAATGCTGGTGGAATAAGTGATAAATTTATAAATAAAATTTTTGATTTATATTTTACAAAAGGAAAAGAAAAAGGAACAGGAATAGGACTTTATATGTCAAAAGAGATAATTGAAAAACATATGAAAGGTTCAATTAGCGTAGTAAATGATATTTATATTTTTAATGAAAAAAGTTATAAAGGTGCAGCCTTTACAATTAATTTTCCTTTAAAAAAAGAAAAATAATTAGCTAAAATTTTTTACAAAATCTACAAAACTATTCTCTTTTAATGCTTTTGAATATATCCAACCTTGAATTTCATCACAATTTTGTAACATTAAAAATTCTTTTTGTTCTTGCTTTTCAACACCTTCTGCGATAACTTCTATTTCTAACCCTTGAGCTAGTGCAATAATTGTTTTAGTAATTGCGACATCTTTTTTACTATTAGGAATCTCACAAATAAATGATTTATCTATTTTTAATTTATCTATAGGAAATTGTTTTAAATAACTTAAAGATGAGTAACCTGTCCCAAAATCGTCAATTGATAATTGAACACCAATATTTTTTAAATTTTGTAAAATTAAAATAGATTCTTCAATATTTTCCATAATGAAAGTTTCAGTTATTTCTAATTCTAAAAATTTTGGGTCTAATTTAGTTAGCTCTAAATTTTTTTTCACTGTTTCAAAAATATCACTATGTTTTAGTTGAACAGTTGAAAGATTAACAGCGACTTTTGCATTTTTTAGCAAGCCATCATTTTGTAATTTTTTCATGAATAAACAAGCATTTTTTAATACAAAATCACCTAATGGAATAATAAGTTTTGTTTCTTCCGCATGAGGAATAAATTCATTAGGTGTGATAACTCCTAAACTTTTATGATTCCATCTTAAAAGAGCTTCCGCACCAATAATTTGATTAGTTTTTGTATTGATTTGAGGTTGATAATAAACTTCAAATTCACTATTTTTTATTGCATCACTTATTTCTTGTTTCATAACTATTTTTTCAAATATTTCGCTGGTCATTTCATCTTTATAAAATTGGTACTGATTTCTACCCGCATTTTTAGCGCTATACATTGCAGTATCTGCTTGTTTTATTAACTCTTCTACATTTAAACCATTATTAGGAAAAATTGAAATTCCCATACTAATTGTAGTTTCGAACAAGTATTCTTCTAGTTTAATTGGATCTTTAAAATCACTCATAATTTTAGATGCAATTTTTTCAATATTTTTATGTTCTTCAATATTTTCGATTACAAGTATGAATTCATCTCCTCCAATTCGTGAAATAGTGTCATTTTTTCTAATATCTTTTTGTAATCTTTGAGCTACTAAATTAATAATTTTATCTCCAATAGAATGACCATATGTATCATTTATTACTTTAAAATTATCAATATCAATAAACAATATTGCTAATTTTTGATTTAATTCAACACATTTTTCAATAGATTTATTTAATCTAGCTTTTAATAATAATCTATTTGGAAGATTTGTAAGTGGATCATGATGAGCTAAAAATTCTATTTTTGCATTTGAATTTTTTATTTTAGTTATATCAGAAAATAAAGCTACATAATTTATTATTTTACCTGTAGAATCTTTTACAATACTCAAATTTAGCCATTCTGGATATATTTCACCATTTTTTTTACGATTCCAAATTTCACCTTCCCATGAACAATTTTTATTTAAATCATTCCATAAATTTTCATAAAATTCACAATCATGTTTTCCTGATTTGAGAATTTTAGGATTTTTATTTTGTATCTCTTCAAAAGTATAACCAGTGATATTTGTAAAAGCATTATTCACAGAAATAATCTCACATTTTTCATTTGTAATGATAATTCCTTCTGTAGTATTTTCAAAAACAATGTCAGATAATTTCAATTTTTTTTCAATTTTTTTCTCTAAAGTAATATCTTTAAAAATACAATGAGTTCTAATTTCATTATTTATATTCGAAATATTTCCTGTAAAACTTGAGATTATTATTTCACCATTTTTCTTTTTGAGCTTTATAATTTTATTTTCAATTCTTTTTTCTTGTAAAAATGTTTTAAATGTCTCTTTTAAATATTCAAAAGGATCTGCTGTGAATAATGAGAATTTTTCTCCAATAACTTCATCTTTATCATAACCAGTAATTTTAAGCCATTTTTTATTGACATTAATAATAATTCCTTGTTCATTTAATGATTGATAAGGATAAGGAGCTTCTTCGTATAAAAATTTGAAATTATTTTCTATTTGTTTATTTTTATTGGCAATTTCAGAAATATTTGTAAATAAAAGTTTGATTATTGAGTTATCTAATAAAATAGTATTTAATACAGTTAATTGAAATAAATTATCTTTAATCTCTATAATTTCATTTTCTTTGAAATTATTTAGTTTAATTTTTTCGTAAATGGCTTTCCATTTTTGAGAAGGAATAATAGATGTGATATTTTTGTCAATCTCAATATTAAATAATTTTGATGCTTTATTATTAAACCAATAAATAATTTGTTCATCATCATTATCAAAAAGTTCGATTACAGCTTCATTTAATGAGTTAAAAGTATTTTTTACATCTTTTAATTTTGACTCTAAAAATAGGTTATAATTTCCTTTTATATTATTTAAAATATCTTTTGATGTAATTACAAAATACTCATTTCTTTCTTTGTTAAAAATAACAGCCCTTCTGATATCATTTTCTTTCATTTTTCTTACAACATCAAATAATAATTCTTCATCATCAAAACTAATAAGATTTTTATGAGTAAAAGCTTCGATGTTTAAAGTTGAATCAATATGTTTTTGAGCAAGACCAATTACATCACTTTCAGTTAGAATTCCAATAGGTTTCTCATCATTAAAAATTAAAACAGAACCAATATTTCTATTTTTCATCAAATCAATAGCTGTTTGAATATCAGATTCTTTTTTTACATAAAATGCTTTAGAACTATTTTTTATTAACTCTTTAACTTTTATATTTTTTTTGAAAAGGTCTTCTTCAAATTGAAAAATAATTTTTTCTTGAATAATACAACCTAAATAATTATCATCTTTATCTAAAACTAAAACACGTCTTATGTTATGATTTAGCATAAGCCCTAACACATAATTTATTTGTCGATTTTGTTTACTA
>CAZDFZ010000051.1:0-9541 GCA_964504855.1 uncultured Aliarcobacter sp. | reverse complement strand
CATCAATAGCATCGCAAACACATGATGTAGCAGTTTTAACAGATGAAATAGCAAATCTTGTTGTAACTAACGCTGATGCAAAAGAGTTTAATGGTAAAAATCAAGTTAAAGCAAGAAATATCAATAAAAAGTCTACTTCATCATATGATATAAAAACAAAACAAGTTGAATATAAAAAAACTACACCAAAAATTAATAATACAAAAATTGAATCTACAAAAATTGTAACACATTCAAATGATGAAAATGAGTGGGAAAGCTTTTAAGCTTTTCTACTAAATTACTAAATCAACTGTTTTTTTATAAACTCCAAATAGTGTCCTTCTTTTTCTTCTAATTCTTTATGATTTCCACTTTGTACAACTTTTCCATCATCAATTACATAAATCATATCTGCATTTTTTACTGTACTTAATCTATGAGCTATTGTAATAACAGTTTTTTCTTTTAGGAACTCTTCTAAATCACTAAAAAGTTTAGTTTCTGTATGTACATCAAGTGCTGAAGTTGATTCATCAAATATTACAACAGCGGGATTTGCAATAATCATTCTAGCAATTGATAATCTTTGTCGCTGACCTCCACTAAGTCTAATACCGTGTTTTCCCACAATAGTTTCAAGTTTATTTGGCATATCAATTACTGTATCATAAAGTTGAGCAATTTTTAAAGCTTTAAAGATATCTTCATCATTTATATCTTCATTACCCATAGTAATATTAAATTTTAGAGTATTATTAAATAAAATTGGCATTTGTAAAACTAGAAAAATATTTTCTCTTAAACTTTGTCTATTTAAATTATCGATGCTAATATTATTGTAAAAAATATCTCCAGAGTTTTTTGAGTAAAAGCCAGAAATTATGTGTGCAATAGTTGTTTTTCCACTTCCACTAGCTCCAATAATTGCCACTTTCTCACCTGAATTTATATTAAAAGAGATATTTTTTAAAACTTCTTTGTCTTCATTATAATAAAAACTTAGATTTTGTATAGAAATATCAACTTTTTTTGCTTCAGAATCTAGTTCTAAAAGACCATTTTTTTCTTTTTTCAGATCTAAAATCTTGTTTATTCTGCTTATAGCAGCATTTGCACTGGCATAAGAGTATTGGATAGTTAGTATATCTTGAACAGGAGTCATAATAAACCAAATATATCCAAACATAGCAAACATTAATCCAAGTGATAAATCACTATATGCCACAAGTAACAAACCAACAGCTCTAAAAATCTCAAAAGCAATTAAAAAAATAGTAAATGAAAATCTTTCATAAGCCACATTTTTATAGTTAAATTCATTTGATGTTTTTTGAATATTAGAAGCTTTTGATATTGAATTATTAAAAAAAAATCGTTCTTTATTACTTGCTTTAATTTGTCCAAAAAGATCTAAAGTTTCATTTACATTATTTTGAAACTCTTCAACAGCTTTATTTTCTTCTTTCTTTAAAATACCTGTTTTTTGTGAAGTTTTTTTTGAAATAATCATTATTATGGGTTGAATAATTAAAATCATCAAACCTAAAATTAAATTAATTTTTAATATAACTACAGCAACTGCAATTAAAGTTAAAATTGAAGAGACAAATTTACTTGCTATTGAAACTATAAAATTATCCAAAGTATTTACATCTGTTACTAAATTTGCACTAATAGCACCTGAACCTAAGCTTTCGTATTCATTCATATTTACAAATTGAAGATGATGTAAAAGCTTTTCTCTAATTTTAAAAGTTACATATTTCGAAATCTGTGTAAATATTTTAGTGATAATAATCCCGATTAAAAAATAAATTATTCGTAGAAGTAAAACAATTATGGTAACAATAGCAATATAATAAAATGCGGTTGTAGTTCCAATTAATTGATTTATACTTGTTACAAAAAAATCTGGTTTATTAAGTAATACTTCATCAACCAATAAGGGTAAAAGCAATGGAATAGGTACACTTACAAATATAGCTAGTATTGTAATAATTTGTCCGATAATAAGAGATTTCTTATTATCTAATAATAGTTTAAATATATACTTTAAAGATATTTTTTCATTAGTCATTAGGCTTTTATATCAATTCTATATCCAATTCCAGATACATTTTTTATAAGTTCTTTATATGTTTTTTTTCTTAAATCTTTTACTAAAGATCTTAAAGAATCTTGGCTCATAACACCATTCCATACATTATTATTTATATCTTCATAACTTTTTGAACAATCATGATTTTTTATTAGAAAACTTAAAAATTCACTCTCTTTTTTTGTTAAAGATATTTGCGTGTCATTTTTAAATAAAGATTTATTATATTTATCATAAATAAAGTTATTTTTTAAAGATATTATATTAGATTTTCTTGAATCAATATTGCTAATACACTCTTTTAGACTATCTATAAAAGTATTAATGCAATCTAAATTTTGAATAAACTTTATGTATTCTAATTCAATACTTTCAAGTAAATGAGTATGATTTAATTCATCTAAAATAGCGATAATATGTATTTTTTTATTTAAAATTCTAATTTGTTTTAAAAATTCTAAGTTATATTTTGTAATTATGAAATGAACTTCATTTTTATTTATAATTTCTATTAATTCATCTTGATGATTATATTTGAAAAAATTATTTTGATATGAAGAAATAAAATTATTAAAATTATCACTGATATTTTTTATGTCATAACAAATATTTAAAGATTTTAGCTCTTTCATCCATTTTCCTAAAATTAATTTTATTTTTATCTACAATTATTATACATTTAATATGCTACAATCAAAATAAAAAATAGAGTAAAAAAAATGAAAAAAATCATCTTACTATTTCTTTTATTAGTTACTTTTTCTATTGCTAAAGAAGAAAATTATTCTGAAATGAGTACTCAAGAATTAATAGCGATTATTGGTTATGTAAAAGAAGAAAATAAAATTCAATTTTTTAAAGAATTAAATTTAAGAATTCCCAAAATGACCGAACAAGAGAAAATAGAGTATGAACAAAATTTACAAGAGTTAAAACAAAATGAAAAGTAAAATATTATTATTAGAAGATGACATAAATTTAAGTGACACAGTTTGTGATTATTTTGAAGAAAAAGGTTATGAAATTGTGTGCGTTTATGATGGAGATGAAGCGTTAGCATCTATTTATGAAAATAATTTTGATTTATTACTACTTGATGTGAATGTACCAAATAAAAATGGTTTTCAAGTATTAAAAGAAGTAAGAAATGATAATAATGATACTCCTGCTATTTTTATTACATCGCTAAATTCAATGGATTCATTAGAAGAAGGGTATGCAAGTGGTTGTGATGATTATATTAGAAAACCTTTTGAATTAAAAGAACTCTTAATTAGAGTTCAAACAATATTAAAAAGAGAATTTTCTCAAAAAAGTGAAAATATAAACATAACAGAAACTATATCTTTTGATTCTATAACTGGAGAATTAAAAGATGGAAATGAATTGATAAAACTTAATTTAAAAGAGTTAAAACTTCTAAAATTCTTTTTACAACATCCAAATGAACTTTTAGTTCATGATAGAATTTATGATTATGTTTGGGATTATGATGAAGAATATAGTGATAATTCTTTAAGAACGTATATAAAAAATCTAAGAAAAATATTGGGGAAAGATAAAATTGTTAGTCTTAAAAAACTCGGGTATAGATTTAACCAAAAGTGAAACAAGAACACTTCTAGGATTTACTTTTTTATACTCTTTTTTAGTGTTAGTTATTTTGAGCGTTGTATCTTTTTTGTATTATGGATTCCAAAAAGATTTGATGCTACAAGATAAAAGACAAATTTTACAAAATTATTCTAATGATTTGATTCTTAGATTAAAAGAATTACATATAGATATTGATAAAAATGATATATATCCAAGAGATGAAAGATTTCAATCAGCAATTTTTGATAGTTCTAAAAAAAAGATTTTTTCTACTTTAAAATCACCTAATGTAAATTTTAAAGAAGTTATTTATTTAAGTGGAAATTATATACATTTTATAAATGAACCAGAATCTTACTATTTGGGTAGTAAATATGTAATTATTGAAATTCCAGATGATGGAGTTTGGTTTGAACAAATTAGATATAAAATAGGAATATATTTTTTATTAGCTTTTATTTTTATGATGTTTGTTGGATATTTTATTTCTAGACAAGTTTTAAAGCCTATGCGTGATGCTTTACATTTATTAGATAGATTTATTAAAGACACTACCCATGAGTTAAATACTCCTGTAACAGCAATCATTACAAATATAGAGATGATTGAAAAAGACACTTTAAATGATAAATTGTTAAAAAAAATAAACAGAATAGAAATTGGGGCAAAAACAATTTCAAATATATATGAAGATTTAACTTTTATCACATTAAATAATCAAATTATTTCAAATAATGAAAATATTAATCTTTCAAACCTTTTGATTCAAAGAGTTGAATATTTTAATAGTTTAGCCACAATGAAAAAGATAAATTTTGAATTAGATATAAAAAATGATATTTTTATTTTTTGTGATATGAAAAAAATTACAAAATTAATTGATAATTTACTATCAAATGCTATTAAATATAACAAAATTTCAGGATTTATAAAAATAAATTTGAAAGAAAATATTTTGAGTATAGAAGATACTGGAAAAGGTATACAAAAAGAACATTTAAAAAATCTATTTGAGAGATATTCTAGATTTGACAAAAGTGTTGGAGGTTTTGGAATAGGGCTTAATATAGTCTCTTTAATAGCAAAAGAATATGATTTAAAAATTGATATAAAATCTGAAGTGGATACTGGAACAGTTGTGGAGATAAAATGGTAAGACTTTTTTTGATTTTATTTTTGATAATTTCTTCTTTGTATGCTCAAAGAAATGAAGATGATATTTATGAAACGAATTGTATAAGATGTCATTCAAAATTGCCAGTTGGAATTGATAAGTATTTTTATAAATATTTGCTAAAATATAGTAGTGAAAAAGATGTAAAAAAAGCAATGTTTGATTACTTGCAAAATCCATCTGTTGAGAAAACTATTATGGCTGAGTCATTTATTACAAGATTTGGAATAAAAAAGAAAACAAATTTAAGTGATGAAAAACTCAAAGAAGCATTAGATATTTATTGGAATGAATATAAGATTTTTGGAAAATTAAAATAGAAAAATTTTTCACAATCCATTCACAATTGAGACTTATACTTTCAACACAAATATAACAGGAGTTATAAAATGAAAAAAATAATAGCAGCATTTCTTATATCAAGTTCTTTGATATTTGCAAATGATAATTCAATTGGTCTTGATACTATTGTTGGAGCTACACTTGGTGTTGCACTTGGTAATCAAATAGGTAAAGGAAATGGAAGAGATGTTGCAAAAATTGCTGGTGGATTATTAGGTGCAAGTATTGCAAATAGTTCAAGAACACCATCTTATGAGAGTTATAACGATAATTATTATGATAATAACTATAATTCTAGAGTTTATGCTAAGCCAAGTAATAACTACTATTACAATAATAATTATTATAATAATAGACCAAATGATGGATATTATAATGGATATGATAGAAGACAAGCTCCTCAAGTTACTGTAATCTATCAAGATAATGATAGATATTATCCAAGAGAACAACATTACAGAAGTAATCATCATAGAGATGAATACAGAGAAGTATATGGACATGGAAGATAAAATTTAAAAGTAATTTAATGATAAAAGATAAATTTTTTGATGTAATTGTAATTGGTGGGGGACCTGCTGGAATAATGGCCAGTATAAGTGCATCAAAAAATAAAAAAAGTGTTTTATTATTAGAAAAATTACCAAAAATTGCAGCTAAATTAAAAGCTACTGGTGGTGGGAAATGTAATCTTACAAATACACTATCAAATAGCGATTTTATGGAAAAGTTTGGTAAAAATGGCAGATTTATGAGTCATGCTTTAGAGACTTTTACAGCAAGTGATTTAAGAGATTTTTTTGCTAGTATTGGAGTTGAAAGTCATGCTCCTGATGGATTTAGGGTTTTTCCTATAACTCACAGCTCTACAATAATTCTTCAAGCATTAGATGATGAATTAGAAAAACAAAATGTTTGTGTAGAGTGTAATGTAAATATCAAAGAGATAAAAAAAGATGGGATATTTTCTGTTATATGTGAGAATAAAATATATCAAGGAAAAAATCTTATAATTGCAACTGGAGGTTTGGGCTATCCCACTTTAGGTGCAACAGGTGATGGATATGCTTATGCAAAAGATTTTGGACATAAAATTACTTCATTACATCCAGCTATGATGCCACTATTTACAAAAGAGAGAAATTTTGCTTCTTGTAAAGCAGATACAATTGCTAAAGCTATTTTAAAAGTAAATTTACCAAAATATAAAAAATTAAAACTTACAGGTGATTTGATTTTTACAAATAATGGAATTCGTGGACCTGTAGTTTTAGATTTTGCTAGAGAATTAACGCCAATATTAGCAGAATATAATGAAGTTCCTCTTCTTATAAGTTTTGTAAAAGGTATGAATGAAGAAGAGATTTACAAATATATAAAAGATGATATTTCAAAAAATCCTACTCATACAATTTTAGAAAATCTAAATAAACTTTTAGCTTTTAGTGTTATAAATGAAATATGTAATATTTGCCAGATAAATCCAAATGATAAATTTAAAAATATTGACGGTTTAAAAAGAGAAAAACTCATAAAAACATTGACTTGGACTCCACTTACTGTTATAGGACATGAAGGTTTTAAAAATGCGATGATAACAAGAGGTGGCGTGGATTTAAAAGAAATTGATTCTAAGACAATGCAAAGTAAAATTGTTGATGGGTTATTTTTTTGTGGAGAAGTTGTGAATATTGATGGACCTTGTGGTGGATATAATTTACAATGGTCTTTTTCAAGTGGATATTTAGCTGGATTGGTTAAAGTTAATTAGCAGTATTTTTTAGATAAAATAAGAATGTATTTTTTAAAATAAGCTAGTTTTATTTATCAAAATGCTAATATTTCCAACTTTTTTGTTGAGTAAATAAAAATAATAATAAGGAAAATTATAGTAATGACTTTAATAGAAAGAATTCAACCTTTAGTAGAAGAAATTGCATTTAAAAGTGTGAAGATAGATGAACCATTATATACTTCAAATTTAGTTGACAGTATGGGAACAGTTGATCTTGCGATGATGTTGGAAGAAGAATTTAACATTAAAATAGATACTAGAGATATTATTGAAAGCAATTTTGATAGTGTTGAAAAATTAGCTAATTACATAAAAAGTAGGTTGGGTGAATAAATTTTTTATTAATCTTTTCGCATTTCTATTAGCCTTACTTTTAGTTATAGGCTTACTTTATTTTAGTAGAAATGGAATTTTGAATTATTATGCTAAACCCTTACAAGATTCTTTACAAAGAACATTGAGTTTACAAAATGATTTAGAAAGTGGAAAGATAGTTGTTTTTGGTTCTTCAGAATTAGTTATATATCCAAATCAAAAATTTTTACCACAAAATTTTTTTAATAATGATTTAAAATTACCATTAAGAGCTCAAGGAAATGAAGGTCAACAAACTTTTGTAATCATGGCACAATTAGCTGCTTGTGACAATGAAATTGTTAGAAATAATGCAAGAGTTGTAGTCTTATTATCTCCTAGTTGGTTTACAGGTTCATATGAAAATGGTCTTACAATGCCTAAGTTTTTAGAATATATGTATCCTGGAATGATGAACAAGCTTTATTTTCAAAGTGAATCTGATAATAAGTATAAAAGTTTTGTTAATGACTATATTAGAGAAAATCTTTCTTTAATTAAAGATCCAAATTTTATATATAAGTATTCTTTGAATACTTTTGAAGATAATTATTTAGATAATGAAATTAAGAAAATATTGATTGAAGCTTTTGATAATAAAGATATAGCTTCTCAAATGGTACATTATAAAGATCCAATGTTAGATTATGAAAGTTTAAAAGCTGAAGCAAAAAGAATAGAAGTTTCTTCATCAAATAACTCTTATGGAATTTTAAATGATTACTATACAGAAAATATATTAACAGAAATAAATAAGAATAATTTTCCATTTAGTATAGTTATTCCGGAAGAACTGGATAAAAATCAGGAATATCAAGATTTTTTAATATTGCTTGATTTTTTAAAAACTTACAAGATTAAACCACTTTTTGTTATGCAAGATTTACATCCTTATATTTTTTCAAAAAATAGAGATGAAGCAGATGAACTTATGTCTTTAATTAAATCAAAGGTATTAGAACATAATTTTGAATATTTAGATATGTGGTCATATAAAAAAGAAGATTATGAAATGGGTACATTAATAGATCTTGTTCATGCTGGTGAATTAGGTTGGGTTAAAATTGATCAAAAAATCATTGAATATTTTATAGCAAATAAAGGGAAATAGATGAGATATTTCTTTAGAAATTTTATAATATATTTATTATTAATAGTTGGATTTTCATTTATTCTTATAGATGCAAATATTAATGATTTAAGTGGAAAAGATGTTGAATCTACTGTAGAATTTGTTTACGAGGCATTTTAATGGAAAATATTTTACCTTTTTCTGGAATACATTTTTTTATTATTATCTTCGGATATATAGCTTTTTTATATGTTTTTAAAAATATTTTAAAATTACTTATTTCTTATAAAACATTATTATTTATTTCAATAATAACTTATATTTTAGTATGTATGCCTGGATTTTATGAATTATTTTTCTTCCTTTTTTATGTATATATAGTTTATTGGTTATTTGTAGAAAATAGATATCATGAAACTTTATTTCCGATGTTAATAATTGCTTTACCTATGATATTGGTAAAACTTGATATTAATCCTGCTTTTAAAGTTATTGGTATATCATATATTACATTTAGAACTATTCAAGCTGTACTTGATAGTTATAATTATGGAAAATTATCTTTTATTGAATTCACAAATTTTTTATTATTTCCAACCACTTTACTTGCTGGACCAATTGATAGATCATACAGATTTCAAGAAGATTTAAAAAAAGGTTATGACAATTTAACTTTGGAAAATATTGGAAAAGGATGGGATATATTAATTGTTGGAATTCTTTTTAAATTTGTATTTGCAGAACTTGTAAATAAATTTTGGTTATCAGGAATAGATGAACATAGTACAGCAATTTTTGATATGATAAATAGTGCATATTCGTATACAGTGTATCTATTTTTTGATTTTGCGGGATATAGTGCTATGGCTGTTGGTGTGAGCATAATGATGGGAATAAATGTTCCTATGAATTTCAATCATCCATATTTAGCTCCAAATCCACAAGATTTCTGGAGAAGATTCCATATAACTTTAGGTACTTGGTTAACTGATTATTTCTTTAAACCTTTATATAAATATTTACATAAATTTGAATTTTTAAAAGCTAGAAGATTGTTAATTCAAAATCTTGCGATTATTTCTACATTTTTATTAATGGGAATGTGGAATGGATTTACTTGGTATTTTA
>CAZDFZ010000050.1:0-9582 GCA_964504855.1 uncultured Aliarcobacter sp. | reverse complement strand
CAGGAATGCACTCTTATGCAACAGGAGATCCTGTGCCAATTCCAGATTGGGTTTATTATGTAATTACAATAGTTATCATAACAATTGCATTAGCATATAAAAACAGAAATTTAAAAGAAACTATCTAAATAAAAGAGGAACAACTTTTGTTCCTCTTACAAAATTATTCTTCATTTTTAAAATCAAAGGAAATCTTATGGGTAATACAATTGAAATATTTAAAGAAATTACAGCAATTCCTAGATGTTCAGGAACTCATCAACCATTTATAAACTACATGCAAGAAGTATCAAAAGAACTTGGATATTTATGTTTAGTTGATAAAACAAACAATATTTTATGTAAGAAAGAGCATTCAAAAGCAAAACTAGCTTTCCAATCACACTATGACATTGTTTGTTTAAGTGATAATTGTGTACCACAAATTGTTCAAAATGGAGATATTTTATCTGCACTTGATTCAACACTTGGAAGTGACAATGGAATTGGTTGCTCATATATGATAGCTTTAATGTATGAAGGATATGATGGAGAGTTTTTATTTACAAGTGATGAAGAAATAGGATTAATCGGAGCAAATAATCTTGAACTTGAACTAAATGCACCATATATGTTAAACCTTGATAGTGAAGAAGAAGGAGAAATTTGTATAGGTTGTGCTGGTGGAGTTGATATATTTGGTACAAACTCAAATAAAAAAATAATTCCTAATATAGATAATCTTAATTTATATGAAATAAGTATATCAAAACTTCAAGGTGGACATAGTGGTGTTGATATAGATAAAAATATACCAAATGGTATAAAACTACTTGCAAAAACTATAAAAGATTGTAATGGAAAACTTCTTGATATAAATGGAGGGGAGAGAATCAACTCAATTCCTGTAAATGTAAAAGCAATAATAGCTAGTTCTATACCTCCTATTTCAAGCCATGAGTTTATGAAAATAGAAAAAATTGATACAAAATCTAAACATTTAAACATTTATGATGACAAAATCATCGATTTTATTTATGATTTCCAAAATGGCGTAAGAGCTATGAATGATGAATTACATGTGGTTCAAACATCAATAAATCTAGCAATCATTAAAACAGGAATAGATAGTATAAAAATAGAATTAAGTGGTCGATCTATGGATAATGATGACTTAAATAAACTAAAAAATGAAACTGTACAAATGCTTGAAAAATATGGATTTGAAGTATCTACAAATGGTAAATATCCAGCTTGGAAACCAGACATAAATGAATTTACTTCTAAAGTTTTAGATATATATAAAGAGTTCAATGAAAATTCATCACTTGAAGCAATTCATGCTGGACTCGAATGTGCAATATTTAAAGACATATTCCCAAATATAAAAGTGGCTTCTATTGGACCAACAATTAATTTTCCTCACTCAAAAAAAGAGCAAACATCTATAAAATCGATAGAAAATGTTTATAAAATAATAAAAAAAATAACTGAAGAAATAAAATAAAATATATTTTATTAATTGAAAAATATTTGCTAGAATTTCAACTTTTAAAATTCTTGTAATAAAATTAACTATAAAGGAAAAACTAAATGAAAAAAATATTAACTATCTCAATTTTATCAGCTACATTACTATTAACAGGTTGTACAAACTCTGGGCTTGGAGTTAATCCATCATCAGGAGCAACAGTTAAACAAGCTTTTGAAATAGGAACTGTGCAATCTTCACAAAAGGTATTAATTGATGAAGGTTCAATGAATACTACTTTAACAGGTGCTGCAATAGGTGGTGGTGCTGGTGCATTAATTGGAAGCTCAAAAGGTGGGAAAAATGCTGCAGTAGGAGGATTAATTGGTGCTGGTGTAGGTGCAATTGCAGGATATACAGCTGGTAAAATGACAAATAACAATGAAGTAGAAGCTTATGAAGTTACTATAAAATCTCAAAAAGGTTCTACTTATAAAACTTATATCAAAAATGATTTACCAGTAGGTACAAGTGTAGAATTTATAGTAAGAGAAGATGGTTCTATTACTAATATTGACGTAAAAAAACCAGGGAAAAGTGTAAATTAATATTCTAATAAAAAGAACAATTTAAAATTGTTCTTTTTATTTCATATTATTTCTAGCTCTTTGAATATCATAAGAATATTTGTATACCATATAATCAAACATTTTAGTATTTTCATTCTTTTTGAAGAAAAAAAACATTTCAATAAGTCTAAAACTCATTCTAAAAAATGCTGTAAATGGAACTAAATAGCTAATAACTGTTGAATAAATTCTATTCGGATAATATTTATCAAACTCATCTTTTAACTCTTTTAAAATCAAATTTTCTTCATATAATTTACTTCTATCTTGGGTTGAAATTGTTCTAACTGCTATCAAAAGATTTAATACAAACATAAAAGCATTTAGGTTCCAACCAGTAATACAAATTTCTAAGTAACTCATTTAAACTCTCTATATTTAATATTGAATGGAGATTATAACTTATTTATCATTTATACAAAATCTATTAAGTATAATTGCAAATAAAAATTTACCAATGAGAACACATGAATAAAAATGAATATAATATAAATATAGAAAAATTAATCTCTTGGGCAAAAGCCTATTATGTTTTTGATAATCCAATTGCATCTGATGAAGAATATGATAAATTAGCTAAAATTTGTTTAGCTTACGAGCAAGAAAATCCAGAATTATCACATCCCAACTCACCAAATAAAAGAGTTGGTGGATTTGTACTTGATGGGTTTGAGAAAGCATCTCACCTTTCACGAATGTGGTCTCAAGAAGATGTTTTTAATACACAAGAGCTTGAAGATTGGATAAAAAGAGCTTCTAAGGTAAATACAAACTTAGAGTTCTTTTGTCAACCAAAATTTGATGGTGCATCACTTAATATTATTTATGAAAATGGGATTTTAAAACAAGCTATCACAAGGGGTGATGGAAGTATTGGAGAAGATGTAACAAACAATGTAAAAACTATCCACTCTATTCCCCTTGAAATAAAAGAAAAATCTTTAATAGAAATAAGAGGTGAAATAGTAATCAAAAAAGCTGATTTTGAAAAAATAAATGAAGAAAGATTACTAAATAATGAGCAAGTTTTTGCAAATCCAAGAAATGCAGCAGCTGGAAGTTTAAGACAACTTGATCCAAAAATAACAGCAAAAAGAAAACTATTTTTTAATGTTTGGGGTATTGGACAAAACTCTTTAGAATTCAAAAAATCATCAGAAGTTATGGATTATATTTACTCTTTAGGATTTGTAAAACCTCCTATGCAAACTATTACTTCAAGTGTAGAAGGAATTGAAAAGTTATACCATGAGATTATAGCTTTAAGAGA
Organism: uncultured Aliarcobacter sp.; assembly: GCA_964504855.1. Lineage (GTDB taxonomy): Bacteria > Campylobacterota > Campylobacteria > Campylobacterales > Arcobacteraceae > Aliarcobacter. The sequence continues at coordinate 6,233 of CAZDFZ010000050.1, read as the reverse complement.
TGAAATAGAAATGATGCTTGATGGAATGGTTGTAAAAATAAATGATATTGAGACACAAGATGAATTAGGTTACACTGTAAAATTCCCACGATGGTCATGTGCTTATAAATTTCCAGCATTAGAAAAAACTACAAAAATCAAAGATATTATTTTACAAGTTGGACGAACAGGAGTTATAACACCTGTTGCTGTGGTTGAACCTACAGATATTGAAGGTGTTATAGTTGAACGGGCAAGTTTACACAACTTTGATGAGATTCAAAGAAAAGATATAAAAATAAATGATGAAGTAATTATTATAAGAAGTGGAGATGTAATTCCAAAAATTACAAAAGTTTTTACAGAACGTCGAAATGGCACAGAAATAAATATTCCTCGCCCTACTTCATGTCCAGATTGTTCTAGTGAATTACTTGATGATGGAGCTTTAATAAAATGTCAAAATCTTGATTGTCCATCACGTGTTGTAAACTCTATAATCTATTTTGCTTCAAAAAACTGTATGAATATTGATGGATTAGGAAATAAAATAGTAGAAACGTTAGTAAATGAGAAAAAAATTTATGATATTTTAGATTTATACTCTTTAAAATATGAAGACTTAGAAAATCTTGAAGGATTTAAAGAGAAAAAAATTAATAATCTTTTAAATGCTATTGAAAATACGAAAGGAACAGCACTTCATAGAATCATAAATGCATTAGGAATTGAGCACATTGGAGAAGTTGCATCAAAACAAATATGTTTAGAATTCGGTCTTAATGTAATAAATGTTGATTATGATTCACTTATAGCTCTTGATGGTCTTGGTGGTCAAATGGCAAACTCATTTTGTGAATTTATGAGAGTAAATAAGGAATTAGTTCTTAAACTTTTTGAAATAATAACTCCTAGTGTTGAAGAAAAAAAAGAGGTTTTAGAAAATGCTTTTAAAGGTAAAACTGTAGTAATAACAGGAACTATGAGCGTAAGTCGTGGAGACATAAAAACTATGTTAGAAAACTTAGGTGCAAAAGTAGCTTCAAGCGTATCTAAAAAAACAGATTATGTTATTTATGGAGATGAAGCAGGAAGTAAATACGATAAAGCAATTGAACTAAATGTTCCTGTTCTAACAGAAGATGAAATGAATAGTATGATATAAAAAATAATTTTATTTTCATACTATATTTGGTAAATTTTATGATATAATAAAGCTAATTACTAAAAGGAGTACGATATGGATATTAATAGCATAAATAGTAGTGTATCTAGTTTAAATACTTCCTCTTCTTTAGGTCTTGAAAGAACCGCCTCTGCCAATAAAACTGGTAAAATCAGTGAAGAAGGCTCAAATCTTTATATAAGTGAATATAATAAAAAAAGAGATGAATTATCTTTAAGTGTTCAATCATTAAATGATGGAATAGCAATAAGTAAAATAGCTCAAAATTCAATTGAAAAACAACAAAATTATTTATCAAATATACAAACAAAACTTGAAAATATTGATTCTTATGAAAATAAGAATGATATTAAACAAAGTTTAAATGAGGATTTAAGAAACTTCAATCAAACTGCTTATGAAACAAAATTCAAACAAGAAAGTATTTTAGCGAATAACTATTATGATGATAAAAATACAATAGATATTAGCACAGATAAAGCTAATTTTTCAGTTGAAAAACCAAATACTCCAACTTATGCAAATGATATTTTTGAACTTGCAAATTCTAGTAATTTGAATGATCCACAAGCTGTTAAAGATTTAATAAATAAAGTACAAACATCATCAAATCAATTACAAAATACATATGATCAGTTTACTGAATTTGGAAATAAACTAGAATACAGTGCAAGAGAAACTATAAAAGATCAAGTTAATCTGTTTAATGAAAATAAAACTAGTTTGGATAAAAATTTTGGAAAAGAATCAAGTGATTTTTCTAAAACAAATGTTAATTCAAATTTAGGATATTTAGTAGCTTCGCAAGCAAATATCGTTCAAGCTCAAAGTGTAAGATTATTATCTTAAATCTTACACTTTGTCTCACAATAATTAATAGCAACCCCTTCTCTTAAACCATCATCTAAAACTATTGATTCATTTTTTTCTAAAACTTCAAAAATCATTTTATATATAAAAATACCTACTTCTATAAATTCTACTCTTCCTCGACCAACAAGTTTTGCAATTTCTTCATTTGATGAGTTTTTAAAAATATCTAAACAATAAGATATATCTTCCAAATTAACAATTGTTCCATTAACAATATTTCTATCATAAGAAAAAAAATCTTGTCCAAGTTTAATTGCTGCAATAGTTGTTGGCGTTCCAGCAGTAGCCACAAAACTATAATCTTTTAAATCATCAATTTTTAAAGAATCTAAAAACTTTTTAATCTCTTGTTTTCTATTTTCTAAATCATTGTGTAAGTCATGATGAGCTAAGTATTTTTGAGTCATAGTTACTATTCCAAAATCAAAACTATGTGCGTCATAGTTATCATTTGTATTTACAATTATTTCAGTAGAACCACCACCAATATCTAATAATACAAATTTATTTGAATTTATATTTTCTCTTTTTAGTGCATATTTCACAGCCAATAAAGTAAGTCTTGCTTCTTCATTTCCATCTATAATTGAAAAATCTGTACCTGAAATTTCTTTAAAATATTTTAATACCTCTTGATTGTTAGAAGCTTTTCTCATAGCAGCTGTGGTAACACAAATTGCATCCACTGGATTATAATTAACGACTTCTACAGAGTGAGAAATAGCATTTACAACTCTTTGCATAGCCTCTTTTGAAATAATTCCAGTATCTACTAAACCATCAGCCATACCAACAACTTCATTATATTCTGAAATTATTTTATGATTTGTACAATCATACTTTAAAACACGAAAAGAGTTTGAACCTAAGTCTATAGTTACTACTTCTTGATTCATTAAAGCTCTTATAAATGTTTAATTTTAATTTTTGAATTTAATAAATATCCAATTAATATCATCATTAATAAAACAAAAGTTTCTGATATAAATCCTGCAACAAAAATCAAATAAACTACCCATAATAAAATAGCTCCAAGAGGCGTTGGAATACCTGTAAAATATTTTTCAACTTTTCCTTCATCTGCATTTATATTAAACTGAATTAATCTTCTAAGACCTGAAATCACATAATAAATAAACGCAAATATAACTAAAGGCATACTTAAAAAAGGTTCTTTTGTGTCAATAACACCAAAATAGATAAACATAGAAGGAACAATTACAAACGATAAAAAATCTGCATAAGAATCCAACTGTATTCCAAATTGAGTTGATAAATTATACTTTCTAGCAATTTTTCCATCAACTATATCAAATCCACCTGCAAGCCAAGCAAAAAGTGCAGCTGCAAAAAACTCATGATGAGTTAGAAAATATATTGCAAATATTCCTGATGCAATATTAAAAAATGTTACAATGTTAGCCAAATTAAAATGATTATATTTATTAAATAAAAAACTCATTCTCTTCCTTTTTGTATATGATATTGGTTTCTACCATTTTCTTTAGATCTATATAAGCACTCATCAGCTTGCTTGTACAATCTATTTGCTGAAACATAACTATTAGGTTCATATATAACAGCACCAATTGAAATTGAAACAATATCTAGTATTCTACTATTTTTATGCTCAATTTGTAATTCTAAAATTCTATTATTAACTTCTTTTAAATCATTTTCTAAAATTACAGAATCTATATCAAATAAAATAACACCAAATTCTTCTCCACCTAATCTAAATACAAAATCATATTTTTTATTAAAATACTCTTTTAATGACTGAGCAACTTCTTTTAATGTTGAATCACCCATATCATGACCATATGTATCATTGTATTGTTTAAAATAGTCTATATCAAACATTATAAAAGCACATTCCCAATTATTTTCATTTGCAATAAATGGCATATTATCAAAAATAGTATCAAAATATTTTCTATTATATAGCTTTGTCATAGAATCAGTTATTGCTTCTATTTTATATTTTTTATTTAAAATTGTGAGTTGTTTATCTTTTTTTATAATTTGAAATATTATATAAACTATCACGATAAAAGATATCAATAAAATTGTAACAATACTATAAAATAAATAGCTCTTCATTTCATGATAATCTTCTAGAAATTTTTTTCTCTCTTTAAATGCAACTTGAGTTTCATATTGAATTAAAAAGTCAATTCTACTTAACACATATTTATAATATTCAATTTTATTTTCAGAAAAAGAGTTATTTACTTCTTCATTGATTACATTTACAACAATTCTTTCATCTTTATATTTAAAAGCTTGATTATAATAATTCCATTCTTGCAAAATATTCTTTTTTTCTTCTTCAAAAATACAATTTGAATTATTATTTTTGCAAGAAATTATTTTTTGATAGTTATCTAAAATAATTTGAAGTTTTACAATGGGTATAAGGTTCGCAAAATAAATAGTGTCAACTTGTTTTTTTAATCTATCTATTTGACTATTAAATATCAATGAAGAAAAAATAAGGGTTATTAATACAGTACATAATAATAAAAATAATTTTACAGTTGTTGATTTAAATAAATTATATATCATGTTATTATATTATCAAAAATCACATTTAATCTAAATAAAATTATTTCTTTACTTTTTATCTATTTTTAGTTACAATTTTATCATAATATAAAGATTAGAGAAATTATGGAAGTAAACAACAAATCTCAAAATATAAGTTTAATTTATCAACAACTTGCAAGTGGGAAATCACAATTGGCTTCGGTTGATAAAAATGATAAGTCTACATTTGAAAAAAACGATACTGTAGATGTTTCAAATAATAAAAATTCTCAAAGAGATGAAGAAACAAAGAAAATTGAAAATACAGTAGCTTCAACACCTAGTTTAGATAATGCAAAAGAAGAAATCTCTAAAAACAGTAATTTAAATAAAATGTTGTTACAAACTATACAACAAGGAATTGGTTATGACAGTTAATAATAATCTTAATTCTATGATTTCATCAGAGCTTCAAATAAATCAAATGGCTTCAAATTTATCACAAATTTCAAATACTGTTGCTGATCCACAACTTCAAGAAGTAACAGGTGATTTAATTGATTCAATTGTGGGACAAATCCCAGAAGTTATATCTTATAAAGCCAATGCAAAAAGTATAGAAACTCAAAATGCTGTTTCTGATATGCTTTTAAATATAAAGGCATAATAAATTTATAAAAACTATTTGTTAGTTTTTATAAATTTAGACAACTCTTTTAATTCCTCTTCATTGAAAACTGTTATACCATTTTCTTTAAGTAATTTAGCACTTAATCCTTGACTTTCAATCAAAGTATTTGTAAAAGTACCATCATAAGTTTTTATATTTCCACAAGATGGAGAATTTGCTTTTAATAAAGCAACTTTAATATCTTCTTCTATACACAAATCAAGAGCTTTTTTCGCTCCTAATAAAAAATTTATTGTTACATCTTCACCATTTTGTGTTTGAACAATAAATGGTTTATCTCTTTTAACTATTTCAGCAGGTGTTCGAGGAGTCTTTAATCCACCACTTACTTCTGGACAAAAAGAGTAAATTTCGTTTTCACATAAAATATCCATAAATAACTCTTTTAGACTAAATGAAACTTTTGGATTTAAAGCAATAGAGTTATTACCTCCATCATATTTTACATCTTCACCTAACAAACAAGAAGATACTAATATTTTCATATCATATCGTCTTCTAAAGAACTTTCAATTCTATTTAAATCATCTTTATTAAAAAATGTAGATAGTTGAATATTACTAAAAGCTGCTTTCATAGAAACAAATATTTTTGGATTTTCTTCTTCTAATTTTGCTAATAATTCTTTTGTACTTTGTCTTGCATGTGGCATTTTTACATCAAATCGTAGACCTGGACAAGCTTCATCACCAATTACATTTATTTCATTTGTATTTGCAAAAGCACGTAATTGTCTCTCTCTACAAAATATAAGTGGACGAATAACTTCTAAACCATTTTCAGCTTTGTAAATAGGAGGCATAGATCTCATAGTTCCATTATAAAAGAAATTCATAAAAAATGATTCCATAGCATCGTCTAAATGATGCCCAAGTGCAACTTTATTGTATCCTTGTTCTTGCGCTGTTGTATATAAATACCCTCTTCTCATTCTTGAAAAAAATGAACAAAATGAAGAATTTTTTCTGATTTTTT
>CAZDFZ010000049.1:0-9815 GCA_964504855.1 uncultured Aliarcobacter sp. | reverse complement strand
TTATTTTTAAATTATTTATTTGGATTCTACTAATTAAAAATAAAACAAATATAATTTCTTTAATAAAAAAAAATTATTGAATAATATTATTATTTTTTAGTTTCAAATTTACTCATTATTTTTTGCTATTTAGTTATTTATATATTTATTATTAAAAAAGAGGGTCTATGAAATTTGTTATTTATTATTAAAAAAAGATCTATAAAAAAATATACTTATTCAATAATATATCCTTGTGTTACAAAAGATAAATTTGAATTTCCTAAAGTATTTATCATAATAGCTTGTGCTATTGGATTGCTTATTTTATTTTTACTTGCAGTATTTATCAAAAATTTAGCACCATTTCCTCCACTCATATCTTCTAAATTTACAACATAATCCATTGAAGCCATTGGTTTTAATATATGTGGTTGAGAAAGGTATTGTTTAACTAATTTTCCTTCCGTATTATAATAATCAATACTTTCTATATATAAATCTTTTGTTAGATCGCTATTTCTAATACTCAAAGTTATTGATAATCTTACATATTTATTTTCAGAAATATACACATGTGAATAAACAGGTACATAAAGCTTTTTTTTATCAAATGTAGAATCTATTTTTTCATTTGTTAATTGAAAATGTTCATAAGTATTACTTTGTCTTTTACTAATTTCTTTTTTAAACTCTTCCGCTTGTTGTTTGTTATCACTGTTACAACCAGAAAATGAAATAATAAACAAAAATAATGATAAAGTTTTTAAAGTAGCCCTCATTAAGCAATCCTCAGAAATTATTAGAATAAAATTATTGTAACAAAAAATAGTTAATATAAAAACTAATTATCAGATTATTTAATGATTTAAGTATCTTCGAAATTTTTTCTTATTTCTAAAAATTCTTCTATGTGTTCAAAAAATATATCAATTAATGTTGGATCAAATTGTTTTCCACTCTCCTCTTTTAAATAATCAAATATATCTTCATCTCTCCAAGCTTTTTTATAAACCCTATCACTTCCTAAAGCATCAAAAACATCAGCAATAGCTGTGATTCTTCCTTCAATAGAAATTTCTTCACCTTTTAAATATCTTGGATAACCTTTCCCATCCCATCTTTCATGATGTTCAAATGCTATAAGTGCTGCTGTTTTTAAAAGAGGTCTTTGAGAGTGACAAAGCATTTTATAACCTAGTTCAGCATGTGTTCTCATTATGTCAAACTCTTCTTCAGTTAGCTTTGCTGGTTTATGCAAAATATCATCAGGAATAGCAACTTTTCCAATATCGTGCATTGGAGAAGCATCGACAATAAGTTCTATTTTTTCATCATCAAGTCCAGCATAATAAGCCAATAATTTTGAATATTCTGCAACTCTTTTTACATGATTTCCTGTTTCTTTACTTCTTGTTTCACCAATAGAACCCATAGTAAATATAACCTCTTTTTGAGTAGCTATTATCTCTTTTTTTAAATTATATATTTCGGTTACATCTTTTCTTGCACTAATGTACTCTATAATTTCATCATTAGTATCTAAAATTGGCATTACTGTTGCTTGAACTATATAATAACTACCATCTTTTTTTACATTTTTTATTTCACCATGCCAAACTTTTTTTGCTTTTATAGTCTCCCACATTTCTTTATATATTTTTTTAGGAACATCTTTATGTCTTACAATATTATGTGATTTTCCAATCAACTCCTCCATAGAATAACCTGAAATTTTTGCAAAAGCATCATTAGAATAAGTTATTACACCTTTTGTATCTGTTTTAGATACCAAAAGACTTTCGTCAACTACTTGTTTATATTGATTTAAAAGTGTAATATTCTCTTCTAAATCGTGTGTTAAAACTTTACTTTTTTCTGATAGTATTAAATGATTATTTATTCTTGATAATACTTCTCTTGCTTTAAAAGGTTTAGTTATATAATCAACTCCACCTACTTCATAAGCCTTTTCAATAGACTCTTCATTTGAACTTGCTGTTATAAAAATTACGGGTATATCTTTTGTTTTTGGATTCTCTTTTATTCTTTTACAAACTTCAAAACCATCCATTACTGGCATATTTATATCAAGAAGTACAATATCTATCTCTTCTTCATCTAATATCTCTAATGCACTTTTTCCATCTGTTGAAGCTAAAACATCATATTTCCCATCAAAAAGCTCAATGAGTATATGAATGTTTGTATCAATATCATCAATAATTAATACAGTTTTTTCTTCTCTCATTTTAATAACTCCAAAACATCTTTAAATTTAAATTTTGTTATTAACTCTTTTATTTCATCAAATAATATTTCATCATCTTTTGATAAATTATATTTATCAATTTCTTCAATAATAGGTTTAATATTTTTAATTCTATTTGTATTTAAAGCCTCTTTTAAACTATCATATAAAATCACTTTTTGCTCTTTTGTTAATTCTACTTTTGTTGTCTCTTTTGTGTTTTCAATCTTACTTTCTATTTCATCTACTACTTTATTCAACTCTTCATAAAAACTTGGTAATAAATCTTTATTTAAAGTTTGTTCAACTTCTCTTGCTAATTCACTTAATTTTAAAGCTCCAGCACTTGCACTTATTCCTTTTAGAGAATGCATAGTTCTTTTAAAATCTTCATCTATTAACTCTTCAAATTTGATATATTTATATTTTAAAATACCATTTAACACTATTTTAAAACTATTTTCATTACCCAAAACAAGTCTTAAAGCATAATCTTTATCTAAGTTTTCAAATTGCGGTAAACTATCATTATTTTCTTTTTCAAAATCAAACTTCTCTTCTTCTAAATCTACTTTTTTTGATAAAAACTCTAAAAGTGTTTCAAATAGTTTTTCCACTTCAATTGGTTTATTTAGATGTTTATTCATACCTGCAAGTTTTGTTTTTTCTATATCTTCTTTCATTGCATTTGCTGTTAATGCAATAATAGGAATATTTACATCTATTTGTCTTATTTTTTTTGTAGCTTCATAACCATCAAGTATAGGCATTTGAATATCCATTAAAATTAATTCATATTTACCTAAATTACTTTCAAACATTTTTATAGCTTCAATTCCATTGTTTGCAATATCAATCACTATTCCACTATCAAAAAGTAAATCAGTAATTATCTCTTGATTTATTTCATTGTCTTCTACAAGTAAAACTTTACTACTTTTTAAAGTTTTTATTTTATGCTGTAGATTATTTTGCTCTTTTCTTAACTCTAATTTTTCGCTATTTATTTTCCCTAAAAATATTTCATTTAACATATCATTTAAAGATGATGGATTTATGGGTTTATGTAAATAATGACTTATTTTTGCCTCTTTTATACCTTCAAGTAAACTATCTTCAGAATATGCACTAATTAGTATGATTTTTTCTGAATTAATATGTAAATCTTTATCTATAATTTTGCAAGTTTCTATTCCATCTAAACCTGGCATATTCCAATCAACTATTATTAAGTCATATTTTTCTCTATTATTTTTTAGCAATTCAATAGCATTTTCACCACTATTTACAGTATCAACTTCCAAACCAAAAGAGTTAATTAAATTACTTAATATATCAAGCCAACTTTGACAATCATCTACTACTAAGGCTTTTTTATTACTGAAAATTGTAAATATTAATTCTTTATCTTTTTGCTCTAATTCTATTTCAAAAATAAACTTACTTCCAACTCCAATTTGGCTTTCTATCCAAATTTTTCCATTCATCATTTCAACTAATTGTTTTGAAATAGCAAGTCCTAATCCAGTCCCACCATATTTTTTAGTTGTACTTGAATCTGCTTGACTAAAAGATACAAATAGTTTTTCAATTTGCTCTCGTGAAAGACCAATACCTGTATCTGTAACTTCAAATTTAATTCTATTGTTTGATACTTTTTTTATCCATAGCCCTATTTCACCACTATTTGTAAATTTAACAGCATTTGACATAAGATTTGTCAAAATTTGAGTTAATCTTAAACTATCACCAAAGAAATTTTTACCAACAGCAGGATCATAATTTACAATTACATCTAAGTTTTTATCTTCTGCTTTTAGTTCAATTAGATTTATAACATTTTCAACAATTTTAAATAAATCAAAATTACCTTTATCAAGTTCTAATTTTCCTGCTTCAATTTTACTAATATCAAGAATATCGTTTATTATTCCCAATAAATTATTTGCTGAAACATTTATTTTATTTATATAGTTTCTTTGTTTACTATCTAAATTTGTTTTTAATATAAGATGAGACATACCAATAATTCCATTCATTGGTGTTCTTATTTCATGGGACATATTTGCTAAAAAATAACTCTTAGTTTGAGTTGCTTCTTCCGCTGTATTTTTTGCTTTTATTAAATCTTGTTGTAATTTTCTTTGTTCTGTTATATCCATACCCGAACTTAAAATTCCAATTGTTTCTCCATTATCATTATTTAACAATGCATTTTGCCATGCAAAATATCTTAATTCATTACCTTTTGTTAAAATATAATTTTCATGATATTTAAATTCTTCATTTTGACCTTCAAACATTTTTTTATAATATTCATAAGTTCCATCTTTATATTCTAAAGGCAAAAAATCCATAAACCAATTTCTGCCAATTAACTCAGAACTTTCATATCCCAATAGTTTTGCACCCTCAGGATTTATAAAATCTATATTCCCGTCTTTGTCAAGAATAACTAAAAATGATTGTATTGTTTCAATATATTTATTCAATGTTTTAGTAATTTTATTAAGCTCTTTTGTTCGTTCTATTACTTTATCTTCTAATAAAAGATTAGCTTCTATAACTTCTTGTTTTGAATGAGATAATTCATCATTATTTGATTTTATTCTAAGAAGTATTACTCGTATAATTAAAAAGAATGAAATTACAACAACTACAATTATTGGAATAATAATTATTAACATATCTTTAAAATATTTTTGTTCAGATATAGCAATTTTGTTTATAAATCCAACCTCTTTATCAAACAAATCTTTTAAATAATATGAAGTAGTAATAAGCTCTGGTCTAATTTTTTCTGAAATAACACTGTTTATCATTTGTTTATCATTTGATTCTAAAGCATTTATTAAATCAGTTAAATAGCCAATTACTTTTCCTAAATTTTTATCTTCTTCTTGAAGATAACTATTTTTTTCTATCGATTTATAATATTCATTCTCTTCTAATTGCTGTTTTTTATACTCTGTCCATTTATCTGCTAATAATTTTTTTGCTAAAATCAATATATCTTTTGCATCTTTAAAAGCTATATTTCCTTCTAATGTTTCATTTATTGTATCTAATATATTAATGTCATAAATTTGTTGAATTTCATTTAAACTTTGAAGTGGCAATACATGAAATTTTACAGCACTACTAAATCTTTCTTGAATTGATAAAGTGTAAATTACTCCTGTACCAACCAAAGAAAAAACAAAAAAAAGTGTTAAAACAAAAATTATTCTTATTTGCTTTGATAGCTGAGCATTTTTTATGTATTTTTTAAATTTATTAATCATCAATTTTAACCTTTTTTAGAACTCTATATTTAGAATCATAAAAATCTAAAATATAAATTTCATTGAGTGCTTCATTATTATTTTTTGAAAATTTAATTTCAAAACCTGCTAAGGAATTTTTATCAAGTTTATTGAAAGCTTCTAAAAAAGTTTTTCTTGTTAAATCAATACCTGATTTTTCTAAAGCTTTTGCAACAAGTTTAGCAGATAAAAATCCTTCAAATGAAAGAAAGCTGTAATTAGAATTTGTATTATATTTACCATATACTTCTTGATATTCTTTTACTGCTTCATGGGAATTATCCCAAGGAAGAGGTACAACTTGGGAAAAAATAATGTTGTTTGTATCTCCATTCAATTCTTTTAAAAAAGTGTCTCCACCTGCAAAAGATACTGTACAAAATTTTGTGTTATTCATACCAAGTTTTTTGGCTTCTTTTATAAAAAAAGCTGATGGTTTTTGTGTACCTATAATAATAACTGCCTCAGGATTTACATGATTTATATTTAAAAGTGCATTATGAAAAGATAGAGTATTTCTTCGATATCTTCCCTCTTCTATTATTTCAAGTTCATACTCTTTTAGAGCATCTTTTACACCGTTATAACCTGATTTTCCATAGCTATCATCTTGATAAAATACAGCTATTTTTTTTAATTTTAGTTCAGTTACTAAATATTGAATCATTGCTTTTGTTTCATCTTTGTAACTATTTCTTAAATTAAATATTAAACCACTTTCATTATCTCTTACAGAATCTACTCCAGTTAAAGGAGTTAAAAAAGGAATATTATACTCTTTGATTATTGGTAAAACTGCTTCTGAAGATGGTGTTCCAACTTCTCCAAACATCGCGAACACTTTTTTATTTTTAATAAGTTCATTTGTATTTTGTATTGCATATTGAGGTTCATAAGAATCATCAAGAGTTATCAACTCTATTTCTCTTCCATTTATTCCACCCAAATCATTTACATAATTAAAATAAGCATTTGCACCTTTTATAAATTCAATCCCAATATCTTGCGTTGAACCACTTAAAGATGCACTTTGACCGATTATTATTTTATTTTTGGGAATTTCATCATTTAAGAAAAATAATAAATAAAAAGTTCCTAAGAATATAAAAAGTACTATTAAACTTTTTTTCATTAATATCCTATTTAAGATTTATTAATTATATTTTAAAATTGTGAAAAATTATATAAAATAAACATAGTTTGCATAAAGTTGCATACTTCAATTAGAAAAAAGATAAATAAGGATAGTTCATGAAATATAGAAAATTCGCAAATACAAATATAGAACTTTCAAGTATTGGTTTAGGTTGTATGGGAATGAGTGCGGCTTATGGACAAAAAGATGATATTCAAAGTTTAGCTACCCTAGAAAAATCAATAGAACTTGGCATAAATTTTTGGGACACAGCAGATATTTATGCAAATGGAGCAAATGAAGAGTTAATCTCAAAAATTCTTACAAAAAATAGAGATAAAATTTTTATTGCTACAAAATTTGGTTTTAGAATGAGAGATGAGACAAAAGATTCATTTAGTGGCGAAGTTTTTATTGATTGTTCAGCAAAACATATAAAAGAGGCTGTTGAAAAGAGTTTAAAAAGATTAAACACAGATGTGATTGATTTATATTATGCCCATAGAATTGATCAAAATACTCCAATTGAAGAGACTATTGAAACTATGAGCCTACTTGTTAAAGAAGGAAAAATAAAATATTTAGGACTTAGTGAATGTACTGCTGAGGAGTTAAAAAAAGCTCACTCAATTCATCCAATATCAGCCCTACAAAGTGAATACTCACTTCTTTATAGAGAAGTTGAAAAAGAACTTTTACCTCTTACAAAAGAATTAGGAATCACATTTGTTCCATTCGCACCATTAGGGCGAGGTTTGATGTCAAACAAACTTGATATTTCATCTTTGAGTGAAAGTGATTTTAGAAAAAAATTGCCAAGATATGATGGAGAATATTTACAAAACAATCAAAAACTAACCTTTGAATTAGAACAATTAGCCTTTAGTAAAAATGCAACTTCTGCTCAACTTTCCCTTGCTTGGGTTCTTGCACAAAGTGAAAATATCATTCCAATTCCAGGAACTAAAAAAATTAAATATTTGGAAGAAAATACAAAAGCTGTTGATTTACAACTTACAAATAATGATTTAGAAAAAATTGAAATTATCTTAAAAAAATATCCAAATGTAGGTCCAAGATATTCAGATAGAGAAAATAAATTTGTTAAAAAGTAATTTATAATTATTTAAATAAGGGTAGATTAATAATGAATTTCGCACCTATTTCACTATTTTCTACGCTTATTGTTCCTTTAAATTTTTTTTCAATAATCATATGGGTTAGATATAAGCCAAGACCTGTTCCTTGACTTTTATATTTCGTTGTAAAATACATATCAAATATTTTATCAATATTTTCGAATTTAATACCACCTGCATTATCTTCAATAAAAATACTTACATTATCTTCATTTTTTAGAATTTGAATTTTTATTTGTTTATTTTCTATATTTCTTTCAATAAATACATCTTGTGCATTATTCAAAATATTAGAAATAATAGTCATCAAATCACTAAAATTTCCTTTTATAAATATATCCTCTTCAATATAAATCGTAGAAATATTTATTTGTTCATAATCAGTAATACTCTTTAACATACTTAAAATATTAAATATTGATTTTTGTAAATTAATTTTTGTAAAATGTTCATCATTATTAATAAAATTATCTAATTGTTCAATAGTATTTGATAAATATCTTGTCTTATCAACTATATTATTTAAATCATTAAACATATCAATATCATCAAGTGCATTTAACTCTTTTTTTATTTTTATACCACTTGCAATTGTTGAAATAATTGATAATGGTTGTCTCCATTGATGAGCAATATTGTTAATTAGTTCTGCTGTTTGATTAAAATGATATTGTTGTTGAATTATTCTTTCTTTTTTATTATTTTCTTCAACAGCAATAGCTATTTTGTTTTCCAATTCTTTATTTAATAAATCCAACTCTTTTTCTTTTCTTTTTGCAATTTTTATAGAAGGCATAACAATAAATAAAGCTTCAAATAACAAAGTTAATAAAGTTCCAATTAAAATAAATCTTTCTCTTGTCAATAACTCATTAGTTTTTTCATCACTCTCTTTTTCAAAAGTATTTACTGCATAATTTAGTTTAGGAAGTAATTCAAATGATCTTTTCTGAATTTTATCAAGTACCTCTATTTTTTCATTTTCATGAAAATCTTTTAGTAATGAAATGTAGGTTTTCACCTCATAATCTAAATTATATGGTTGAGTAAAATATATATTATGAATTTCCAATGAAGTAAGATTTGAAACTATATAGTTATGATCTTTTTGCATTAAATCAATTAATTCTTTAAAATGAGTTTTTAATTCAGGACTGTTTTCTTCTAAAAATCTTTTTCCAATTAATGTTGTTTTTTGTGATAACATCCTTTGTTTACCACTTAAGTTTATTATTTCAGCATATATTTTTTGGCTATTAATTAAGTTTGTGATTGTATTATACGCAAAGATTGACCATAATGCCAAAGTGATAAAAATTAAAATATAAATTTTCTTTAAATCAAAAAATCTTTTTATTATTTTTATATAATTTTCCATATTAAATCCATCCTAGAATTGGAAAAAACGTATAATATTTCTTTTTTAGATTATTATTTCTTATTCTATCGTTATTTAATTGTTTTTTGACTAATTTTTTTCGTATTTTTTTAAATTTGTAGTAATAAAATCTGTATATATTTTAGTTGGCTTATATAAATAATAATCAGTTGTAAAAAGAAAATCTCCAATATCAAAAAATATTGAAGATTTTTGGAAGTAATTTATTTTAGTTTGATTCAACTAAATCTTGTAAAAATTTAATAGTCATTCTAACTCCTGCTCCACTTGCACCATGAGAGTTATATCCCCATGTTTTTTCCACAAATGCAGGTCCAGCTATATCAAAATGAATCCATTTTTCTTTATTTTCTTCTGTAATAAAATTATCCAAGAACATACCAGCAGTTATTGCTCCACCATATCTTGTATTTGCAATATTACAAACATCAGCAATTTCTGATTTAATAGCTTTTTTCAAAAATCTATTAAAATCTAAAGTTGTTGCATATTCTCCTGATTTTAAAGCACTTAAAACAGCATTTCTTTTTAAAATTTCATTGTTTCCCATGATTCCAGTTGTATATTCACCAACACCAACTACACAAGCACCTGTAAGTGTTGCATA
>CAZDFZ010000048.1:0-9833 GCA_964504855.1 uncultured Aliarcobacter sp. | reverse complement strand
GTAAAAACAAAGGTCAAGGTTGGCATTTAATGACTAACTGGGAATGGGCTGCAATGGCTCTATATTCTGTTAAACAAAATAAAGAGTTAATTGAAGATGTTGGTCAATATTGGGAATGGAATGACGGTTTAAAACTTATTGATGGGCAAATCATTATGCCAAATGATAACAACTATCTACTAGATGAAAATGAATGGAACAGTACAAATCTTTATTTTGACATAAATGAAAATGAAGATATTTATATTAGTGATTCTGTAAAAATTAATGGATGGGAATTTAATAGAAAATGGGATGAACTAGGAATTAAAAAAGATGTTATTTTCGCCGGCGAAAAAATAGAACAGTTAAAAAAATCTTTAGTTTTACCTTATTTTAATTTAAAAGGCAAAGGTGCCTTATGGATAGACAATAATAAGGAAAGGTTGCCGTTGCGTGGTGGGGGTTGGTACGGTGGTTCGGCTGCAGCGCTTTTCGCTCTGGGTCTGGATGGTCCTCGTTCTACTGCGCACGCGGGTGTTGGGTTTCGTCCAGCCTATATTGGTTGATGTTAGGAACGAACGATAGTGAGTGATATTAGAGGGTATTTATACCCTCTGATTTTTGTTTGATTTTTGATTAGAAACATTTAAAGGAACTGAAATGTTATTAAAAAAAGTAAAAAAAGTAATTGTTGCATTAGATAATGCGATACTAAAAATTGGTGAGGCTATTTTATGATTTTGTTAGTTGCTCACACAAAAGGTGGAGTTGGAAAATCAACTCTTGCATGGAATATTGCACATAGTTTAAAAGTACATGGTGAAAATGTAAAAATAATTGACCTGGATTTTCAGCAAACTTTATTTTTTGTAAATAGTATTGCTGCTAAAAGAAATCAAGAAACTATAGAAGTTTTACAACCTAAAACAGGAAGTGAACTACTTGAAATAATAAATAATTATGACGGATATATAGTAATAGATGCAGGTGGTTTTGATAATGATATAAACAGAATCGCACTTTCTAATGCAGACAAAATACTTGTTCCTATAAGTCCAAGTGCTGTTGAAGTTATAGGATTTATGACATTTGAAACTATTTTAAATGATGTTAATGCAACTGCAGTAAATTTAGTATTAAATAATATACATCCTTTGCAAAGAGATTTTACAGATATTCAAAATGCAGTAAGTCATAATGGAATCAAACTATTAAACACTATCGTAAGAAGTAGAAAAACTTATAAAGATGTTATGGGATTAGGTAAATCTGTTTTTGAGCATACTGATTTAAAAGCAACTGCTGAAATTGAGGAGCTTAAAAATGAACTTTTCTGATATTGGTGATGTAACAAAAGGAAAAATTAAAACAACTGGGGTTAGCCCATTTTTAGAATTAGAAATAGAAAAAGTATTTCCTAATCCAGAACAACCAAGAAAACAATTTGATGATATAGAAGAACTTGCAGCAAATATAAAAGAACATGGTTTATTACAACCAATAACGGTTGTTAAAAAAGATAATAAATACATGATAGTAAGTGGAGAGAGAAGGTATAAGGCTCATTTACATAATAAAGCTAAAACAATTATAGCTTTAATAATGACTTCATCTGATGAACAAGTAGAAGAACTAACATTAATTGAAAATATTCAAAGAAGTGATTTAACAGATTTTGAAGTAGCAAAATATATTTTAAAACTTTGGGAATCTGGAAGATATGAAAAAAAATCAGATTTAGCAAATAGAATTGGTAAATCAGACACCTTTGTAAGCAAAGCTTTTAGTTGTTTAAAGCTTGATAACGAAATATTAGAAGATATTGAACAAAACAAAAAAGATATATCTTTATCTGTTATGGATGAAATTTCAAGAGTAAAAAATCCAACTGCGCAAAAAGAAATTTATGAACAGTACAGTAATGGAGAAATTACTAGGAATGAAATTAGAAATTTGAAAGAACCAAAAAAACAAAAAAGATATGATGATGAAGTTTTTGAAGTTCTGGAAGATAAAAACCAAAATAAACAAAAATTTATATGTTATGGAAATGGTTGCCATAATGAAATAGGCGAATACATATCAATAACTATAGGTGATTTAGAAGCAAACTTAATTATAGACTATCCAAACAAATTAGTAAAAAAATCTATAACTAATAATTACAAAATAACTATTGAGGAAATTTAAATGTCATACATTGAAATCAATAAAAGTATAAAAATATATCAAAAAGGATTTATCTATGCAGTATAAAACAGTTATTGAAAAAAGCAGAGAAGCAATAGCTTATAAGCTAGATATAGATATGAAAAAAGTATATGAAGCTATGCAGCTTCTTTTGGATTGTTTAAAACCAAGATATGCAAATAGTTTTTATTACAGTGAAAATAAAATAAAAACTTTTATAGAAATCAATAATGATTTAAATATTATAAGATTAAGAGCTGACCATTTACATTTCTTTGGAAATGATGATGTTTATATATTTGGTGTTACTGTAAACTATAAAGATGGAGAATATGAATATACCTATAATAATATGGTAAATAAAATACCAATTGCTTTTAATATGACAAAAGCAGATAATGATATTTATAAACTTAGAAAAATGATTGATGATATAAACAGCTCTATTGAAGTAGAACTTAGAAAGATACTCAATAAAGATGATAAATATATTGATTGCATAAATAAAGAAACTATTGCATTACAAGCAGAAAATGATTTTAATAAATCTTTTAATGAGAAACTTTCAAAGAGTAATATTGTTAAAAAGACTGCAAAAAAAATAAAAGAATTTTATAAATATACTCCATTGAAAATAATAGCTCAAAATATAAGTGTTGGATATTCAGATGCTAAAATTGGAATAGTAGCTCAAATTGAACCTTATGTTTATGATAGATGTGTACATCTTGAATTTACAAGAGATACTATTTACTTAGGAGAGTTAATTCTTTCATATGATGGAAAACATAAATTTAAACCTGCGTTTAAAAATTCAAAATATTTTACAAGTGAAATAACAAGTCTCAAATATATGAGAAGTACATTTAAAAAACATTTGATTGCAGAAGTAGAATAAATGAATAAATCTTGTAGCACTTGCAAATTCTATACTCCTAGTTATGGTTTTAAAGATGGTTCATTTGTAGGATTATATATATCTTGTGATTTGAAAAAAGCAATTAGTGAAAATTGTAAAAAGAATAATTTTAAAAAATGGGAAAAGGGAATGTAAATGATAAGAATGTCAAAGGAGATTAAAAGATGAGTTTTGCAGAACAATTAAAAAGATTAGTAAATGCAATTGAAAGAAAGAAAGGTTCAGCTCTTGGTCAAGAAGTCATAGTTAATACAACAGATTTAAGAGAATTAATTTATCACTTTAATAGAATTGATAAAGAACTAAGAGAACAGGAACAAAACTTTAAAGAAAAAGAGTTCAACTATAGAACCCAATGTCAAAGTATTCTATCTGCAGGAAGACTTGAAGCGGATAATATGCCAGATAAACTTGCTGAACTTGAAAAGTTAATTTTAGATTATTACTTGGGTAAAGGTTATCAAGTTGGTGTAGATGGTTGGAACTTTAATATAGAAATAGAATCTGATTACAAATCAAAACAATTAATTGTTTATTTTTGTGAAGCAGAAGATGAAGATTATGAGCATGTTTTAACAATTGAAGAAGTAACAACAAAAGAAATGTGGGATAAAGCTATTGAATTTTTTAGAGGTAAAAAATGAGAAAAAATTCATTTTTTGATGCAATTAAAGACTTAATAAAATAGAGGTGTTAAATGTCTGATCAAGAAGCTATAAGAGAATTAAAAGATAATGGATTTACTGTAATAAAAAGGTGTTCAAATGACTAAAATAGAAGCACCTTCTTTTACAAATGCCGAAAAGAAGTTATTACATGTTAAGCAATTAAAAGATGAATTAGCAGGTGTAAGAATAAAATATTTTGAAATAGAAAAAGAACTAATGGATTTAGGCAACTTAAAATTAACAGATATTTTAAAAAAGAAAACTGAACTTAAAAAGTTATCAGCTGAAATGAGAAGGTTACAATCTAAGTTAAAAAAACTAGGTGTAGAAATAGATTTGGAAGAAAGGTAAATAATGCAAATAGGATTTATTAGAAGGGAACAGTTAAAAATAAAAAAAGCTGATAAAGAAGAACTTGTTAAATGGTATGAGTGCTATTTTAGAATTGCAGGAGTGAGACCATTTTCTGCAAAGTTGAGTCCAAACAAAAATAAAACGGAATCAAAACATCCTGACTATATTATTTATCAAAGAGGAAATGTTAATAAAGGTGATACATTTAGAGACATTCCTATAGGTTCGCTTTGGATGGGTGAAAAGGTAATAGATGGTGAATTAAAAAAGTTTATGACTGGAACAATAGAAGTAGCTTTTAGAAAATTATCTATTGCTGTTTGGCGAGCTGAAAAAAGATTTGAGAATGAAGTTATAGAATATGCCTATGATATAAAAACAATGGAAGATAAAAGACAAAATAATACTTACGAACCAGATAGTTATGAAAATGAAGAAAGTTCACATAGATATAGTGAAGAAATAGAAGATGAAATCCCATTTTAAAAGAAAGATAAAATATGAATAAGCATCCTACTATTTCAAAAATATGGTTAAAAAAGAAGTATTGGGATGAAGAAAAAACAGATTTTGAAATAGCTAAAATAAGAAAAGTCCCAACAACTTATATACAAGAACTGATTAGAAAATATGATTTAAGCAAAAAGAAAAACGGAATAAAACTAAAAGGTAAAAAAGGCTATTTAATGCCAGAAAAAGAAAAAGAAAAGCATAGAGTACAGCCACATTCAAAAGAAATAGCTGTATTTAAAGCAAACTCTTTAAAGCCTATAGGAACTTTTAGAAGCATTAATTACGCTGCGCAAATGTTAGAAGTTTGTAGAAATCATATAAAAGACTGTCTCAATCCAAATAAAAAAAGATGGAGTACCAAAGGCTATCGTTTTGAGTATAAAAAATATAAAGGTGAAATTATTGTTGAAAGAAGAAACAATTTAGATTTTACACAAAGCTTTGAGCAAATAACAAATGGATTAACTGCTAAATTACCAGAATATCCATACCTGGAAAGAATAGCGCACTACAACAAAAAAATAAATACAGTTTGGCAAAAACTTGGATTAAAGGATTATTAGATGAATGCAATACAAAAAAATGATGATTATAAAATGATTTCAACTTTCCTTTTTGAAAAATTTGGAAAAGTTGCTCTTACTCCAAAAGAAACTGCATCTGTTCTTGGAAAAACAGAAGCAGGACTTAAACAAGATAGGGAAGAAAATATCGGAATACCATATACTAGACTAAACAAAAAAGATAGAGGTAAACCTCTTTATTCAATAACTGCTATAGCAAAAACAATTGTAGATAATCAAATTAAAATATTTAATAATTAGTTCTATAACATAAATTAAATACACTATTCCTTCCATTTTCAGGGCTTAATTTAGCATATCTTATTGTTTGATTTATATCTGCATGATCCATTAGTTTCATAATTGTATAAATGGGCGTTCCAGATATTGCAAGTTGTGAAGCAAAAGTATGTCTTAATGTATGAATTACAACTCTCCTTTTTCTATCATCAGGTTTTAATCCCTGGTTAAAAAGTTCATCAAATATTGGTTGAAAAACTTTATAAGGCGCACTCCTTGACAAAATATTTGGTGTTCCACTTACAAGATAATCTATCTGTGATAAACTTTCCATCCTCTTTTTAATAATATCTTCAAAAGCAGGATGTATATATCCATGATATGTTCTATTTGATTTATGGTTTTTAATAATAACCGTACTTGTATCTAAATTTATATCATTTTTTGATATTGACAAAATACTAGATAATCTAGCACCTGTTGAAAGACTAAGTGCTAAAAATACTTTCATGTATTCTGTAACATATCCTTTAAATTCTGTTCCTATCCTATTATCTAAATAATCCCATAATTTATCAATTTCTTTAATATCTAAATATCTTTCTCTATCATTATCAATTTTTTCCCTTTCTACTTTAGCTGCATGAGCAGGATTTGAAAGTTTTAAATCTCTTTTTGAGATTAAAAAATTATATACTGTTCCTATAATATTTATCCAGTCGTTTACTGTTTTTGGTGCGTAAAATGTTTTATTGTCTTTTTTCTTGTTTCTTGCTTTTTGTCTAAAATCTTCAACTACTTCTGGCGTAATATCATCTAATCTAAAATTAGCAAAATAAGGTCCAACATGATTTGCATATCTTGCTTTTGTATTTTCTGTATCACTTTTACCCTCTATTGATTTTATATATAATTCAAAAGCTTCATTAAAAGTCATTTGTTTTTGTTTTAAAAGCATTGGTGCATCATCTCTAAGTCTATCTATTGATGTTCTTTTTGCTCTCATTTTTGCAGCATAGGTTGCAGTCACACCTTCTGCTGATGTTCCTACCTTTTCCAGGTGTTGTTTATTTTTTAAAGAATACTTGATATAATATACCGTTATACCATCATTTGATGTTCTTTTGAAAACACCTGTGAATTTTGTTTTTTCCATTTATTTTTATCTTTGTAGGGTTGATTTTTATTTATACAGTTCTTATACAGTTATTTTAACTTTTAGCAACTTTAAAAGACTTTTAGCCACCTTTGAGAAATAAAAAATAAATAAAAAAAGTTCCTATTTTACGATACATTGTCGATATTTTGGTGGTTGTGTGATTGTATTAGAAACATGAAAAGTTGGGAAGGTACACCTGTAGAAGTATCTGTAGCTGAATAGTCTATAGAGTCCATTCTATCGAAAAGGCAAGAGGTTTTTATCTCTTGCCTTTTTTCATATAAGGTAAGCTATAGGTAAGGAAATTTTATTTTCTCTTGCCTTTTTTATACCTTTTTATATCTCTCTTTTCTAAAAATCAATTTAATTCTATTACATTAATACTAACTAAATAAAAGTGGCTTTTAAATATTTATTTACAATTAATATTTAAAATGCTATTTAATTTACAATATTATTAAGCAATAAACATTGTAAATTCATACAATTTACCTTGACATAAATCTAATATTAAAATATAATTTTCATATTAGATATTAAATTACAACGTAATTATGATTTTATATTGTAATTTAATTCGAATAGTAAAAAATATAAAAGGGGAAGAATATGAATAATTTACCAACAATTACAGAAAATGATACAGTTCCTAGTGAACTTATTGATGACAAATTTTACATTAAAAAATATGATGATTCAAATAGACAATTATTAAAAAGACAATCTGATTTTCAATACAATATTAGACAATATAATAGAGATGTTGCTTATTTAGAAAATTCAATTGATAGATATTGGAATGCTCAAGATGATTACCTCCATATTGAAAATAATGAATATAGAAAATATAGAAATCTTTTAGATGCTCAAAATAATTTACTTGATAATATTCATTCAAATTATCAACATGGTCTTTGGAAATATAAAGATGACTTTTATTATAGAGCATCTCCACAAAGTGAACTTTGCATAGGCAATGCAGAAAAAATTAGTAAAGAAATTAGTTCAAGATATCCAATGAATGTTCATATAGTTGATGATTTAAACAATATTCCAAACAACATAAAAGAAATAAAGTTTGATACAGTTTGTATATCTAAAAAATCTATTATTGTTATTGATGGTGAAGTTATAGAACCAAATCAACAATATGAAATATTTCATGATAGAGATGGGAGATTTTATAGGAATTTAATTGTAAATACTGAATTTTTAAAAAAAAGATTTAAAAATTATAATAAGAATTCTAGTGAATCAACAAAAACAAAAGTTTTTATACAAAAAATTTCTACATATAGTGATTCAAAATTTTTATTAAATAGATTAGGAAAATCTTTTGAGAGTTTAAAAAGTGAAAATATAATTGTAATGGTAGGGAATAAAAATGTTTCAGAAGATATATTCTGTAATAGAGTTATCAAATCTATGATACATCCAGAAAATTATATCACCATAACTGATGATATTTTAAAAGAAAAAAGTATTGCTGAAATTCTAAGAGGTAAGTTATTTATATATGTAACCCATATTCCAGAAAATCTGGAACTTAGAAAAAAACTAAAAGAATTGTTTATCCAAGTTTCATTAAATAAATATTTTTATATGGAAAATCAAAAAATAAATACATATGCACAAATAATTGTTACATTAGATAAAGAAGAGCATTTTATAAAAGATTTTGCACATTTAAGCAGTATTTTTTATATTAATCCTTTAGAAACTATTCTATCAGAAATGAATGAGCTAAATGATGTATCACTAATTGGAAATATTGAATCAAGTTTAATGAATTTTGCAGAAGAATTATGTGTAATTGGGAATCAGCCAAATTATAATCAGGATAATGAATATTTTTATAACTATAGTAATAGTTTAAGCGGTAATAAAAGATTTTTAGGTGAACTAGAAGAAGTTTGTGAAGTTACAAATCTAGAATCTGCAACAGATTTACCAATTTTAGATCCATATAGTGATGATTTTGAAAAATATTTTCCTATGGGAGATTATCACACTTATATTACTGGTCAAACACGTATGGGTAAAAGTACACTTCTAATAATATTATTTCTTAGGTACATTCAAAATACTAAATCTAATGTAATCCTTTTTGACGTACATGGAGACCTTGCAAAAAAAGCTAAAATGCTAGTAAAAGATAAATCAAGACTTTTATATATTAGTAATACTCTAGATAAATCATATGCTGCATCAATTAATCTTTTTAAAATTGATGATAAAAGTGAAAAAAATATATCTAAAATGGCAAATGTTATTTTAGGTGTAATAAAGCAAATTAAAACAGGTGAAACCTTTAGTGGAGCAATGGAGGAACTATTACTAAGATGTATTAGAATTCTTTTGAGAAAAGGTGGTGGTAGTTTTCATGAGCTTTATAGATTTACTAATGACAAAAGAAATCATGATTTAGTTGATTATGCAAAAAAATGTGGTGATATTCTAGACGAAGAGTATTTTCAAGATTATTTCAACGATACAAATACAAAAAATGCAGTTAGAAGAAGGCTTAGTACATTACTTAGTGATGAAGATTTTATAAATATGATGAGTGGAGATAATAAACTCATTGATTTTGAAAAAGAGTTTAATACTCCTGGTAAAATCATAATTATTGATATTGCAAAAGGAAATATGGATTCTTATATTTATTATATAAGGTTTATTGTTGAATATATTTTAATTTTAGCACTAAAAAGATTTGATACTCCAAAAGATAAACGTGTTATTACACATTTAATTTTAGATGAATTTGATAATTTTATTTCTGCAAAAGGGAATATTAAAACTATTCTAAAAGAAGCTGGTAAATACAATCTTTTATTAACAATCGCACATCAAATAATTTCTGATATAAAAGATTCTGCGTTAAGGGATACAATATTAACTATGACAGGTGCAAAAGTAATCTTTAGAAACTCTAATACAACATTAGATGCTTTAAATAAAACACTTAATACAAAACTAAATGATGTTGAAAATTTAGACAGAAGTATCTTTTATCTTTCAGTCGAAAATAATGATATAGTAAAAATGAAAAATACTGATAGATTTTTAGATTCAAGTGAAGAAATATCTAATGAACAATGGGAAGAAAATGGACAATATCAATTAGTCCATAATTACAGACTAATAAAACCTAAAACAACTCCACCTACTTTTGATGAAATAAAAAAAATGATACAACAATTTAAAAACGATTTCATTTCAAAAAATCTAACTGAAACATC
>CAZDFZ010000047.1:0-9978 GCA_964504855.1 uncultured Aliarcobacter sp. | reverse complement strand
GCACAAACATCTTCATGGGATGAAAAAGTAAATGTTTATGATTTGAGTGAAAATGATAAAACAATAGGAAGAATTTATATAGATTTAGAAGCTAGAAGTGATAAAAAAGGTGGTGCTTGGATGAACAACTGGCATACATATCACAAAAATTCGGCTGGAGAAATAAAACTTCCAACTGCATATATTGTATGTAATTTCCCTCAATCAACAAATGAAACACCATCACTTTTAAGACACTCTGATGTTGTAACACTTTTTCATGAAATGGGTCATGCCCTACATCATCTATTGAGTAAAATTGAAGAGCCATTTGTAAGTGGGATTTCTGGAGTTGCTTGGGATACTGTTGAGTTTCCATCACAATTTTTAGAATATTTTTCTTACGATAAAGAGGTTTTAAAACTATTTGCAAAACATTACGTAACAAAAGAAATTTTAGATGATGAGGCAATTGAAAAAATTATAAAAGCAAAAAATTTCCAATCTTCACTTGCTACTATTAGACAAGTTGAATTTGCATTGTTTGACTTTAAACTATATCAAAAGTTATACAAATCTGAAGATGAAATTCAAAATTTACTAGATTCTATTAGAAATGAGTTTGCTGCAATTATTCCTCCAAGATATAATAAATTCCAAAATGGTTTCTCTCATATATTTACTGGTGGGTATTCAGCTGGATATTATTCATATAAATGGGCAGAAGTTTTAAGTGCAGATGCGTTTTATATGTTTATTGATTCTGGAAATATTTTTAATAAAGATTTAGGAATCAAATATAAAGATACGATTTTAAGCCAAGGTGGCTCTTGTGATATGGATAAATTATTTTTTAATTTTGCAATAATAACACCATTAATATAACTACAAACTAACAAGGATTTAATAATGACAAACGCAGAAACAATTTCAAAACTAAATGAAGCTTTAGGTACTTTAATTAAAGCATATGAAGAACTTCAAGATGAAAATGCTAATTTAAAAGCTAGAATTAATGAATTAGAAGATGAAGTGCTAGAATTAGAATCAACAAAAGAAGATTTAGAGAAAAATGTAGATGAGTTTAAAGATCATACTGAAAAAGACAAATCAAATATTAGTACTATGTTAGGTAAAATTGAAAGTATTTTGACTAAAAAAGCTCCATCTGCAACAACAATTGCAAGTACACCAAATACTTCTACTATAACACCTGAAGTAAAAGAAAAAGTAGAAGAAAAGCCAAATGATATTTTTAGTGCATCATCTGTAACTACAGAAAAAGAAGCACCAAAAGAGGAGAGCAATAGCGGTAAAATTGATTTAAATAGAATGGCTTCTTTATTAAATGGATTTAATCACTAATTTGTAAATATGATTACTCAAATAAATAAAGACTCTTTATTTAATATATTTGGAGTTGGAAACTTTGATAATTTAGAAAGTGCCATAGATAATATGGCACCTTCTTTGGTTGAATACTACTTATCAGGTCTTTGTGATAATAGTGATGAAGCATATTTTAATAGAAGAGACATTGAAGAGTGCGTATCTGTTGGAGACTACAATTTATATTTGGATTATAATAAAAATATCTATTTAGAATTAAATTCTGTTATGGATGAAAGCACTCAATCTTTTTGGTAAAATAGATAATCTACATATTTGAGATTATCATATTTTCTATTCCATTACATTTTCCAATATGCGGTAAAATTGTAAATTCAATATCTGGATATTGTTTTTTAAATTTTTTTAGTTCATTTGGTATATCTTCTTGTACATGCTTGCCTGCTGCCAAAAAGTATGGAAATATTTTTATTTTTGTACAATTTTTATCTAAAGCTTTGTTTATAGCCATAAAAATAGATGGTTCAGTTAATTCTAAAAAAGCATGAAATACTAGCAAATCGTTTTCTTTAACACTATTTTTTATTTTTAATGCAATTTGAGCAATTTCATCATTTGAGCTTTTTACTTTACTTCCATGGGCAACTAGTATTAAAGCTTCCATATTAAACCTTTATTTATAATTTTCACCATTTTAATTTATTTATTTTGTAATGTCAAATTTTCATAGCAAAAGAAGATTTTATAGGCTTTTGGCTATAATCTATCCATGGAAAAAATACTTAAAAAACTTGATTTAACAGATTATATAAATAGTTTTTCACAACTTTTGGCACGTGAAAAATCTATCATTTTAGAAGGTGATATAAATCTTCATCATAAACTTATTAGTGAGTTATCAAAATTTGATTTTAAAGCTCCACAAAAAACTGAAAATTTAGATTCAGCTCTTATGCATATTCAAAAGCAGGGAATTCTAAAAATTTATGAGATTTTTGAATTTATAAAAATCATCAACTATTTTAGATATTTAAAAAGATTTAATTTTGATGGAAAGATGCTCGAGTGGCTCGATAAAATAATTATTCCAAATGATATTTTAAAAGTAAGTGACTATTTTGATGATAAAGCAAATTTAAAAGATGGAATAAATGAAGATTTTGACAATATAAAATATGCAATTTCTAAGAATAAAGAGACAATAAAACAAAGCCTTTATAAAATAATCAATTCTACAAAAATAAGAACTTATCTTGTGGATTCACAAGTTCATTATATAAATGGTGAAGAGTCGTTACTTGTAAGAGGTGGATTTAACCATGTATTAAGTGGTAGCGTTATTGATAGATCTAACTCTGGATTTTTTTATGTGGTTCCCCATAGTATTTCTGAATTAAAACAAAAACAAAGTGATTTAAAAAACAAACAAGAAGAGATTTTATTTAAGATCTGTAAAGAAATTTCATCTGTATTTGAAAAAAATCTTCTATTTCTGAAGTTTTTAAACAAAGAGTTTGATAAGTTTGATCACTATCAAGCAAGGCTTTTTTTTGCTAAAAATGGAGATAAAAATTTCATTCTTCCATCAAAAAAAGATATAAACAAACTTGTAGATTTTTGTCATCCAGCTTTACATAATCCTAAACCTATAACTATTGATTTTACAAAATCAGTTGTTATGATAACAGGGGTAAACGCAGGTGGTAAAACTATGATGTTAAAATCTATTTTATCAGCTATTTTTTTATCAAAATATCTACTTCCATATAAAGCTCATCATGATACTGTTGTAAGTAATTTTAAATCAATAAATGCAGTTTTAGATGACCCACAAAGTGTTAAAAACGATATCTCTACATTTGCTGGGCGTATGGTAGAGTTTTCTAAGCTTTTTGGTACTAAAAATGCAATAGTTGGTGTGGATGAGATAGAACTTGGAACCGATTCTGATGAAGCAGCAAGTCTGTTTAAAGTGATAATTGAAGATTTGATTCAAAGAGAGATAAAAGTAATTATAACAACACACCATAAAAGATTGGCAGCACTTATGGCTTCAAATCCTGATGTTGAGCTAATAGCTGCACTTTATGATGAAGAGAATCAAAAACCAACTTATGAGTTTTTACAAGGAACTATAGGAAAATCTTACGCTTTTGAGACAGCTTCAAGATATGGAATACCATTAAGTGTTATAAAAAGAGCAAAAGAGGTTTACGGAGATGATAAAGATAAATTAAATGAGTTGATTGAAAGAAGTAGCTCATTGGAAAGAGAATATAAGCAAAAAATTGCCAAACTTGATAATGAAATTGCCAATATGCAAAGAATCACAAATAATCTAAAAGATCAAAAAGAAAAACTTGATGAGCATATTTACTCTGAAAAATCAAAACTTCACAAAGAGTACAGTGATGCAAGAGATGAAGCTAAAAAAGCTATCAAAGCAAAACTTGTAAGTGAATCTCATCAACATTTAAATATTGCTCACAAAAAAGCTACTGAAATAAAAGTAGAAAAAGTACAAGAAGCAGTGGAACTTGGTGTTGGAGATAGAATTAAATATAGAAATACAAAAGGAACAATTGTATCAATAAAAGGAAATAAAGCTTTTATTGAAAATGATGCTGGAATGAAACTTCAAGTGATGCTTAGTGATTTAAGTAGAAGTGGAAATCCTCCACCTCCAAAGGTTACAAAAAAAGCCACAGTAACAGTTCAAAGACCTGATAGTGGAAATATAAAACTTGATTTACACGGTCAAAGGGCTGATGAAGCACTTGAAAATCTTGATAAATTTTTAAGTGATGCGTTAATTGCTGGATTTGAAGAGGTACTTGTATATCATGGAATAGGTACAGGAAAATTAGCATTTGCTGTTAAAGAGTATTTAAAAAAACATCCAAAAGTAAAAGGTTTTGAAGATGCACATCCAAGTAGTGGTGGATTTGGCGCAAAAGTTGTAAAACTTTAGTGTTTGTAATAGTTTAGGAGTAGAATATGGATAAATTTGAAATGATAAATAATTATTTCTCAAAAATTGTAAAGTATCATAAAAATAATTTGAAAGTTTTTACTTCTATTGATGATTTTATTTTTACAAGTAATTCCAAAAATAAAATTTTACTTATATTAAAAATTATTAAATATTATGATAAAAAAGATGAGTTGCTTAGAAAGATAATTGATGACTTCTTGGAATTACATGATTTATTTGATACTTTTGATAATATAAATATTTTTAAAAAAGAGATTTTTTCCGAAAAAAACATTACCTTTAGTGAGTTAGAAAATATAGAAATTAAAGAATATATTTTGAAGTATAAGGTTGTTTTTTTATCAATACTTGAAAATAAATATAATAGATTAGCACGTTTTTTGATTATGAATTTTCAAAATGATATTAATCTTTTAACAACAATTAAAAATATCATTTTTAATGAAGTTGAAGAAAATTTCAATGATTGGCAAGATTTAAATATAGATAATAAATATTGTCTGATAAATTTTTCAAATGAAGAAAATGAACAAATTTTGAATGTTTTAAATTCTGATTCTTCTAAAAATGAAGCAATACAAAAATTAATTCAATGGAAACAAAAAATTAATTTTTTTAAATCTATGAGTGATGAAGAAATAGTTCTTATTCTAAAAGAAGTATGTTTTGTGTCAGTTAAAACAGATGAAGTAATTATAAAAGAAAATGATGATTCAAAAGATATATATTTTTTATTAAATGGTGAATGTAAAGTTTTAATAGGAAGACAACCTGTTGGAATTGTAAAAGAAAAAAGTATTTTTGGTGAATTTTCATTTATTACAAATCAATTAAGAGCAGCAACAGTAATAGCTGATAAAAATAGTATTTTAATTAAATTTAAAATAGATATTGATAACTTTGAAAATAGATCATATGCTTATGCTAGGCTTTTTAAAAATATAATGAATGAACTTGTAAAAAAAGTTGAAATAACAAATACTAAACTTGTGAATAGATACAAAAATTAATTTATTGTTTCATTTTTATATTTATTGATATTGACGAGTTTGAATTTTTGATATTATCATTTAATATAATTTGATTTTTGTTTACGGATTTATTTTTAATCAAATAATTTTTTATATTAAAGGCTCTTTCTAGAGCTATCTTTTCTTTTTCCATTTCTTTTTTATATGAGGGATAAATTTCAATTATGAAACTTCTTTTAGCATTTAGTATTTGGGCTATTTTATCTAAACTCTCTTTTTGAATAGGAGTTATTTTTTCTTCATTTAAATTAAATTTTATATTTGATATTTCTTTTTCATCAAAATTAAAAGCTTTTGCAATAAGTGAAAATGGTGCTGTAACACTTTTTAATATTAGATTTGAAAAAGCTTTCCATACAATAGAACCAACTGAAAATTGAGGCTCATCAACATTTCCTGAAATGGGAATATCAATATTTATTATGTTATTTTCATCTTCTAATAAAGAAATTGCAATTTCTAATGGTAATGAAACAGCATCTTTACTTTTTATATTTTTTCCAAGCTCTAGTTTTGTAATTGTAATGTTATTTTTAGCATCAAGATTTGATTTATCAATATTATATTTTAAATCTAAATCAAGTTTTCCACTTTTTAATTCTCTCCCAAGAAATTTTCCACTATAAGGAGTGAAGTTTTTAAGAGCAATATTCTTAAAAATTAGATTTATATCTGTTAAAAATTTTACATTATTTGGATTTATTATTCCTGTAATATTTGCAATTCCATAATTATCTACAATGCCATCTATTTTTAAATTGGAAGTTGTTGAATTTTGATCATTGATTTGTGAAATATTTCCATTTAATTTTGAAACAATTGTTTTAAAAGAAATTGGTAAGTTTTTATCTTCAAAATTCAAAGTTCCATTTTGAAGATTTACAGAAGTTATTTCAAATTTTATTTTTTGATCTTCATCTGTTTTTTGTTTATTTATTAGAATATTTTCTTTTTTGTTTAAAGATGATTTCTTTGGTATCAAAACATAAATTGAAGGATTAGTTATTTCTATTTTTCCTATTCTATACGTATTTTTTTTAAAAATAAAATCTTTTATTTGTAAATTTGTATTTTTTGCATTTATTTTTAAATTATTTTCTAGAAAATTAAAATTTAAAGATTTTATAATTGCATTATCAAAATTGAAACTGAAATTATCTAATACGAAATCAAATTTATTTATAATGAGCTTTTTAAAAGATGTAAAAATATTGTTTTGTTTTATTGAAAGATTTGATACTTCAAACTCTTCACTTGATAATTTTAAGTTTAATTTTTTTGAATTTTCAATTGAATAATTTATAATTGAATTTATATTTGATTCTTGATTTATTGAAAAATTTAATAACTCTTTTTTAAAATCAGTTAAATCTTTGATTTTTAAATCTTTTAATATGATTTTACCATCTATTTCAAAAGGTTCTATTTTAGAAGAACCACTAATTTGTATATTAGAGTTATCATTTATTTTAAATGTTAAATTATCTGTTGAAGATATATTTTGTTTACTATTTCCAAGATTTCTGATATCTAGATTTATCTCTTTTAGATAGATTGTATAATTTTTAATATTAGTAATATTTATACTTGAATTTGATAAACTTATTTGTGATAATAAAAATTTAATAGAATTTGAATTCTCTTTTTTATCATCTTTTTTTAAAATATTTTCAATATCAAAACCATTTTCTTCTTCTTTGATATTTAAAACTAATTCATCAAATATAATATTTTGAATATTTAATTCATAGTTGAATAAAGATTTAAAAAATGCCATATCAACATATAATTTTTTTAATGAAAGAGTATTATTTTCACTATTCTTATTTAATAATTTATAATTATTTAAAGTAAATTCAAATGTTAGAGGATTGAATTCTATTTTTTCTATTTGGCTTTTTAATGTTAATTTCTCATCCAAATTTTTTATTAGTTGATTTTTTAGAATAATAGGTAAAAGCGCAAATCCAAATAAAAGATAAATAACAATAAAAATAGAAACAAAATAAGAAATAATCTTTAATTTTCTCATAATAAATCCTAAATAAATAATCAAATTATACTTTTCGTCATCTGTTCTATTATAACAAAATAAAGTTAAGTTAGCTAAAATCTGCCTAATTAAAAGGATATATAAAATGACTATTATAGAATTATTTCAAAAATTATTAAGATTCAAATCAATTACTCCAAATGATGATGGAGCATTTGATTTTATAGAAGAGTATTTAGGAAAAGATTGGACTTGCATAAAAGTAGATATGGAGGGCATTAAGAATAGATTTTATTATAAAAAATTCAATGAAAATCCTCAGCATCTTTGTTTTGCAGGTCATATAGATGTGGTTCCAACAGGTGAGGGATGGGCAGTTGATCCATTTACTGCTGATGTAATTGATGGTGTGATAACTGCACGTGGAGCTCAAGATATGAAAAGTGGAGATGCAGCTTTTTTGTATGCTTGTAAAAATGCTAAAAACTTTGATGGTATGTTGTCGATTCTTCTTACAAGCGATGAAGAAGGAGAAGGAACTTATGGAACTATCAAAATGCTTGAACACTTAAAACAGATTAATATGATTCCAAATTATGCAGTTGTGGCAGAACCAACATGTGAAAATATATTTGGTGATGCTATAAAAGTAGGTCGAAGAGGAAGTATAAATGGATATTTAACGATTCAAGGTAAGCAAGGACACGCAGCTTATCCTGAAAAAGGAGTAAATCCAGTTCATCAAATTGCTCCTCTTTTGGAAAAAATTGCAGGATATGACCTAGACAATGGAGATGAGTATTTTGCTCCAAGTAAATTAGTAATTACAGATATAAGAGCAGGTATGCAAGTAACTAATGTAACTCCAAATAAACTAGATTTAATGTTTAATGTAAGAAATTCTACAAATACGAAGAAAGAAGACATTGAATCTTATATAGAAAAAATATTTGGACACTTAAATTATACTTTAAAACTTACACAGGGCTCTTATCCTTTTGTAACAAATAAAGAATCAAAAGTTGTATGTGCAATGGAAAATTCAATTAAAGATATTTTAGGAATTACTACAAAACATTCAACAGCAGGTGGAACATCTGATGCTAGATATTTTGGTGCATTTGGAATAGAAGCTATTGAATTTGGAGTTATTAATGATACTATTCATAGTATTGGTGAGAGAACAACAGTAAAAGAAGTTGAAGGATTAACAGCTGTATTTGAAGATTTGATCAAAAAATTTTAATAAAAGAAGAGATTTTAAAAAATCTCTTCAATAAAATATCTACCATTTTTTTCTCCTATTGATAGTTTTGTGTCAAAAATTTCTGATAGATTTTCATTTGTTAAAATTTCTTCTTTTTTTCCACTTTTATAAATTGTATTTTTATAGATTAAAGCTATATTATTTATTTCTTCAAAAATTTCTTCCAAATGGTGAGTTACTAAAATAATAGAAGCTTGATTTGATAATTTTTTAAGCATTTTTATAAAATTTATTTGTGCTTTTATATCAAGTCCAACAGTTGGTTCATCAAGAATAAATGCTTTTGGATCATGGATTAACGCACGTGCAACTATACACTTTCTTAATTCTCCTGTTGACATTTCAGAAACATATTTATCACTTAAATGCTCAATTTCTAAAAATTTCATAGTTTGCTTTGCTTTTTCATGTTGTTCAAAAGAAAAATCTTGGTGTTTAAAAACTCCTATTGAGCTATAATGACCACTTAAAACGGTAATATAGCCTGTTAAAAAGCCACCATGGATTGCAAAATAATTATGTAAATCATTTGTAATTATTCCTAAATCTTTTTTTAATTCAAAAATAGAGTAGGTTGATTTTCCTAAAATCTCTTTTTTATAAATATTTGTTTTTCGTGGATGAATTTCAGATTGGATTAGTTTCATTAAAGTTGATTTACCGCTTCCATTTGCTCCAAGAATTGCCCAATGTTCTTTTTCTTTTATTTTTAATGTTATATTTTTTAAAATAATCTTTTCATCGTATCCAACATTTATATTTTCAAAATCAATAATATTCATAAAATTTCCTAAAATAGATATTTTCAAGATACTACTAGCAAATGTTTAATATAATCCTTAAACCATAAATAAAAGAGAAAAAATGAAAGTTACACGAATAAAAAAACTAATGATAGCTGGTATTAGTACAGTTACAAATAATGAACTTGAAATGAGTGAAGAAAATGGGAAAATAGCTTCTCTTTGGGAAGAGTATTTTGAAAAAGATATTTATAAAAAAACTTTTGATAAATCAAAAAGTGAGATTATGTATGGAGTTTATAGTAATTATGATTCTGATGTATCAGGAGATTATAAAGTTACTGTAGGAGTTGAAGTAACAAAACCTAAAAATGCCATAGTTATTGAAGATAAAAAATATTTAGTTTTTACAAAACAAGGTGAACTTCCAATGATTGTAGTTGAATTATGGGAAGAAATTTGGGATTATTTTGAAAATAACAGTGATTATACAAGAGCCTTTGAAATTGATTTTGAAAAATATGCCAAAGAAGATGAAGTAGAAATTTTTGTTTCTATACTTTAAGATTATTTTTTTACAAAAATAATCTTAAAGCAAGCACCAACATATTTTGTATCAT
>CAZDFZ010000046.1:0-10108 GCA_964504855.1 uncultured Aliarcobacter sp. | reverse complement strand
TGTTCCAAATGATTTGGAAAAACAAAATATAAAAGAACAACTGATTTTAAAACATTCAAATATTAGAATTTTACAAAAAGAGAGTCTAAAAAAAGAGTATGAAAATATGTTCAACTACAAAGGTGGAATTTTTTTAGTTCTATTTATAGTTGTGATTTTTACATTTATTTTGATTTTATACCAAAGATATTCAATGATTAGTTCAAGTGACAAAAAAGAGATTGGTATTTTAAAAGCTGTTGGTTGGAGTATAAAAGATATTATCAAACTAAAAATTATTGAAAATTTTATAGTTGGATTTATGGCTTTTATTATTGGAGTTATTATTGCTTATATTTTTGTATTTATTTTAAATGCACCTATTCTAAAAAATATTTTTATTGGTTTTTCAAATATACAAAATGATTTTGTTTTAAATACAAATATAGAAATTACAACAATTGCAACTTTGTTTATATTTTTTATAATTCCCTTTTTAAGTGCTATTTTAATTCCTGTTTGGAAAATTGCAGTAATTGATGCAAATGAGAGTATGAAATGATAAAAATTGAAAATCTGAATAAAATATTTAATGAAAATACAAAAAAAGAGTTTCACGCATTAAAAAATATAAATCTAGAAATAAATGATTCCTCTTGCACAATTTTAAAAGGAATAAGTGGTAGTGGAAAGTCTACTCTTTTATCAATTATTGGAACTTTATTAAAACCTACAAGTGGAAATATTCAAATTGATAATGAAAATGTGGCAAAACTTCCAGATTTACACGCCTCTAATTTTAGAGCAAGAAAACTTGGGTTTATTTTCCAATCATATAATTTATTCGATACTTTAAGCGTAAAAGACAATGTTAGTATTTCATTAATTCCACTTGGATTTTCTCAAAAACAAATAGATGAAATGAGCTTAAAAGCTTTAGAACTTGCAAATATTCATCATAAAAAAGATGAATTAGTTTATAATCTTTCAGGCGGAGAAAAACAAAGATGTGCCATTGCAAGAGCTATGGTAAATAATCCTGAGATTATTCTTTGTGATGAGCCAACAGCAAATTTGGATTATGATAATTCTATTATTTTTATTGAAACTATCAAAAAATTAAAAGCTTTAAATAAAACAATTATTGTTGCTACTCACGATCCAATATTTGACAATCTTGAATTTGTAGATAAAATTGTAAATATAAAAAATGGAATAATTTGTGAGTGAGATTTTATTATCAAATGAAATAATCATATATTTATTTACTCAAATAGTTTTATTTGTTTTACTTTTTATTGCTTTTTATTTTTCAGTTTTTATCATAAAAAATTGGGATTATAATAAAACTACTTCTTATCAATATAAATTAGAAAAGAAATCTTACTTAATAATACTTATAATATTTTTCACACTTATTGTAAAAATATTTTTAATGCCGTACTTCTCTTATAGCATAGATAATTTATCACATATAATTCCAGGAGCGATGTGTGCAGCTGGAGTTATAAAAGCAAATAATTATGGTGAAATATTACTTGGATTAAAACTATTGATTTTATTTTTTATAGGAATTTGGCTGATTATAAATAGTTTGGATTTAAAAGAAAAAACTTATCCATATACAAAACAAAAGTTTGCTTTTTATATTTTTATTTTTATTTTAATAATACTTGAAACTACGCTTGATATATTATATTTATCTAATATTTCTACAAAAGAACCTGTTATGTGTTGTTCTGTAATTTTTGGGTCAAATGCTGTTGGGAATAAAATACCTTTTAACTTATCAATTTTTATGCTTGTGGGATTATTTTATTTAACTTTCTTACTAACAATTTTCTCAAATATTCAAAAACAAAAATTTATAAATTTCATTATAAATACATTCTTTTTATATATCTCATATTATGCTATGACTTATTTTTTCTCAACATATATTTATCAACTTCCAACTCACCAATGTCCATTTTGTATGCTTCAAAAAGAGTATTTTTTTATAGGATATTTTATTTGGACAAGCTTATTTTTAGGAACTTTTTTTGGGATTGCTAGTTTTGTGGTACCGATTTTTATAAAAAAAGATTTAGATTATTCTTTTAAATATTCAATTTTATTTAACTCCATTTTTGTTTGTTTATGCACTTTTTATTTAGTTAAATATTACCTTATAAATGGTGTATTTTTATAATCTAATTTAGTTTAAAAATGCCTTTAAATCATATCTTTAGTTTCTTATTGATACCATTGCACTCAATTTATGCTTTAGGATCGATTTATGAGTGAACAAATCAAACAAAAATCAACTCTAAGCTACTTTAATACTTTCTTTCTATTTTTTGGTATTTCAGCAGTTATTGAGTTTTTATATATGGGTATATTAGGTATTGTTCAAGGAACAACACTTACAATTTTAGAATTAAGTTTATCATTTGATAATGCTGTTGTAAATGCACTTATTTTAGTAAATATGCCTCCTTTATGGAGAAAAAGATTTCTTACATGGGGTATGATAGTTGCTGTTTTTGGAGTTAGATTAATATTTCCAATATTAATTGTTTTTGCAACAACTGACTTAACTTTCGTAGAATCATTTAGTTTAGCAATAAACAATCCTGCTGAATATGAAAAAGTAATTATGGCTTCACATCATATAGTTATGGCATTTGGTGGAGTGTTTTTGCTAATGATATTTTTATCATTTTTATTTAATGAAAATAAAGATGTACATTGGATTGCTTCTATAGAAAAATATGCTTCAAGATGGGCAAGTATAGGAGATTTAAAAATATTAATTGCTATTTTAACAATTGCTATTATTGGATTTTATGCTCCATCACAAATATTAATAGGTGATGTTTTAACAAAGATTGATAAAAGTGAACTTATTTTGCCTATGATATACGGTATTCTATTATATCTTTCAATAGAATTTTTAAGAGGTATTCTTGAAGATGATGGTGAAAAACACGGTTCAAATGACTCAGAAACTGAAAGAGAAAAAATAGAACATGTTGCTAGTTCTAAACTTGCAAAAGGTGGATTTGCTTCATTTATTTATTTAGAACTTATTGATATGTCATTCTCTTTTGATGGTGTTTTAGGTGCTTTTGCTGTTAGTCAAAATATTATAATTATCATGCTAGGACTTGGTGCTGGTGCATTTGCAGTTAGAAATCTTACTATTTTAATGGTTGATAGAGGAACTGTTGCTGAGTATAAATATTTAGAACATGGTGCTATGTGGTCTATTGGTTTATTGGCACTTAGTATGATTGTTCAAATTTTTATTCATTTGCCACATGGTTTAATTATTGCTTTTGCAATTATTCCAATAGCAATAGCATTTATTCAATCGGTTAAGGAAAATAAGTTAGATGGTGAAAATAAAATAGATATTTAAAAATTTATGCATAAAAAAAGGAAAGAGAAAAATTCTCTTTCCTTTTTTTTATTTGAAGAAGAAGGAGATTAAACTGCTTCGTTTCCTCTTTCTTCTGTTCTGATTCTTATTACTTCATCCAATGAAGATACAAATATTTTTCCATCTCCAATTTTTCCAGTTTTAGCTGAATTTACTATTGCATTAATAGCTGCTTCAACCATATCATCTTTTACAACTATATCAATTTTAATTTTTGGTAAGAAATCAACCACATACTCAGCACCTCTATAAAGTTCGCTGTGTCCTTGTTGTCTTCCATAACCTTTTACATCATATACACTCATACCAGTGATTCCAATTTCAACCAAAGCATCTTTTACATCTTCTAGTTTAAAAGGTTTTATTATTACTTCTATTTTTTTCATCTTTTTTTCCCTTTTACTATATTATTATAGGTTAAATCCACGTTCACCGTGTACTGATTCATCTAAACCTTGGCTCTCTTGCTCTTCATTAACTCTTGCTCCACCTGTTAATAATGATGCAATGTAATAAACAACGATTGTTCCAACTAAAGTATAAGCGCTTACAATTAATGTAGATTCAAATTGAACAAAAATTTGTCCTAATCTATCATCTGCATCTTTAAGTGGTCCAGCCCATAATAAATCTTTATCATTAAGTGCAAAAATACCTGTTGCAATTGCTCCCCATAGACCTGCTAAGAAGTGAATTCCAAATGCATCTAAACTATCGTCATAACCAAGTTTTTTCTTAAGTGCAGCAACACCAAAGAATCCAACTAATGCTCCAACAATACCAATAATTAAAGCTCCACCAACACTAACAAATCCAGCAGCAGGTGTAATAGCAACTAATCCAGCAACAGCACCAGATGCAGCACCTAATAAAGTTGGCTTTTTAAATATTATAGATTCTATTGCTATCCAAGTTAATGTAGCAACTGCTGCTGCAATTGTAGTAGTTAAAAATGCTACACCAGCGATTGCATTTGCACCAAACGCAGAACCTGCATTAAATCCATACCAACCAAACCATAATAAACCAGCACCAACAGCTGTTAAAATTATACTTGCAGGTTTAATTGCAACTTTTCCATAGCCAGCTCTTTTCCCTAATAAAATAGCTAGAACTAAACCAGCTAAACCACCATTCATATGAACAACTGTTCCTCCAGCAAAATCTAAAGCACCTGCTGTCATAAGGTATCCACCACCCCAAACCATGTGTGCAATAGGAGCATAAACAACTATAGTCCAAATAGCTACAAATATCATCCATGTAGAAAATTTAATTCTCTCAATAATTGAACCAGAAATAATTGCAACTGTAATTGCTGCAAAAGTACCTTGGAATACTACAAATATAAATTTAGGATAGAATTGTTTTAATTCAACACTTGCTAAATCTGTATAACTTATACCATCTAACATAATATTTGCAAATCCTCCAATGAAACTATTCATTGAACCTTCCATTGTTCCAAAACCAACTGAGAAACCAGCAATTATCCAAGCTATAAATGCCATTGCAAATGCACCAAATACCATAGAAAAAGTATTTAATATATTTTTTGATCTTGTCATACCACTATAAAATAATGCCAACCCAATAGGTGTCATTAACAAAACTAACGCAGTTGAAATCATCATCCATGCTGTATCTCCTGAATTAAGTACAGGCACTGCCGCCTCTTCTGCAAATGCTAAAGAGCTAAACAACGAAGTTGTTAAAAGCCATTTTTTCATTTGTTCTCCTTTTTTTATTAATATAACAGAATTGTAACACTTCAAAAAGAAAAAATGTATAGTTAGTATGTATATAAAATATACAGTATTATGCAAATATTTATATTCAACTATTTTGTTTAAATTAAAATATTAATTTTATAAATTAGATATGACTTTATCACTAAAATTTAATTTAATAATATATTTGATACTATCTGCTAATTTTGAAACAAAATTTATACGTTTATTAGGAGGCTTTTAATGATTAATTCAATAGTTGCTATTGTTTCTGGAGCTGGTTTGGGTGCTTTACTTCGATGGTTTTTAGGATTAAAACTAAATCCACTTTATACATCTATTCCTTTAGGAACGTTAGGAGCTAATATTATTGGTGGTTATTTGATTGGTGTTGCTATTGCTTTTTTTTCTATTAATACTTCAATATCTACGGAATGGAAACTATTTATCATTACTGGTTTTTTAGGTGGTTTAACAACATTTAGTACTTTTAGTGCAGAGATTGTAACTGCTTTACAAGAAGGACGAATATTAAATGCAGCAACTGGAACACTACTACATGTTGGCGGCTCGTTGATTATGACTTTTTTAGGAATAGCAACTGTTATGTTTCTTCAAAACAAAGGAATACTATGAATGATTTTCAAAATGAACTAATTGGTTTTACAATAATAACTATTGTGGTTTTGCTTTTAGCATACTATGAGCTAAAAGTGACTAAAAAGTAATCAATTCTTTTAATAATTGATCAAACAATGGTCTTTCTTCAACTTTTTCATTAAAACATAATTTTTGCAATTCAATTAAAGAGTTTCTTACATTTGAATCATTTTTATCTTCTTTTGAAAGTTCTAATAACTCTTCAATCAAACAACCAAAGGCTCTAATTTCAAGTTTTTCTAAAGAATCATTTAACTCAAAATCATCAGATTTATAATACGAAGCTCCTCCAAAATCACCTAAAATTGCATTTGAATTTTTATCTATCATAATATTATGTGCATAAAAATCTCCATGCATAATACCCCTTTTATGAATATGAACACCGGCACTTGCCATTGCTTTTAATATTTTTAAAACGGCGTTTATTGATAGTTTAAAATCACTTTTATAAACATCTCTTGTACAGCTTTCCAAACTAGGAGGTAGTCCCAAATTAAAAAATGTTGATGGTATCAACTCTAACATCAAGACATCTTTATTTTGTGGATGATTTTTTATTTGAGCTAAAACATCAACTAAATTTTCATGTTGTCCGATAGAAATATTTATATCCATCTCTTCTTGGGGTAATCCATCAGAGGTCATTTCACCTTTGAATACTTTTAGTGCAACTTCTTTTTGATTATAAATACCTTTATATATATTTCCTGATGCTCCCTCACCTAAAAGCTCTTTTATTGAAATTTCATTCCAATCCAATATTTTTAATCCTTGATTAGTATTTGGATGTTTTTTACAAAATGGATTACCACTATATGCTAACCATGAAAGTTTTGGCAGTGATAAAAGAGATTTTGGAAAAGAATTTAAATTATTAGCAGCAATTCTTAAAAGTTCCAAATTTATACATTTACTTATACTATTTGGCAAAGAACTTAGTTTATTTCCTGAAAGCATAAATTTTTGAAGCAGTGTTAAACCACCAATAGAATTTGGTAAAGTTGTGAGTTCATTATCTGTTAATATCAACCATCTTGTACTTAAAGGTAAACTATCTTCTTCGAATATTTTGATTTTATTGTTACGCATTCCTATCATTGATAAATTAGGAAGTTTTGCCAATACTTTTGGAATATGATCAAATTGATTGTTAGATAAAAAAACTCTTTTTAATTTTTTAAATCTATCAAAATCATCAGGCAAGTATGATAGATTGTTATCAGTTAAGTCTAAAACTTCAAGTGTATCAATTAATGTATATAACTCTTCAGGAAATATCTCAAGATTTGCAGCTATTTTTATATGAGTCGAATTTATTAAATCTTCGGATTTTAATGCAGCTAGAGTTTTCATTTTATATTTTATTCCTAAATAGTATCTACTTTAGAAAAAAGATTTTAAAAATTTAGAAAATTAATTTGAATTATTTAATGGGAAAAGTGAGATAGTCTCTCTCGATATTAATCATGTAATCACCATTAAATAACACTTTTAAATGGTTAGATAAATATTATACTATCCATTTTACTACCCAATTAAAACTTTTGATGTAAAAATTCCCAATTTTTTTCTTTGAATTATATCAAAATAAACATCATAAGCAATAATGAAAAATTAAAGTTCTTCTTCCCAACATAATGTTAAATTTTCTAAAAAAACTTTTTCATTTTGATTTTTAACTATAAATTCTTCAATCTCTTTTTTTGTTTTAATTATGGCTTCTGTACACTCTTCTAAAATTATTTCATATTCTGCATTTGACAATCCACAACTTTGTTTTGCAAAAGTTTTATATGTTTTTTCTTTCCACCAAAGTTTTCCATCACTTAGTCTTAAAGCTGGAATATCATTTTTGATATAAATTTTAGTTGTAATTACATCATAAATTGGAGCAAGATACGAATCTTCAAAATCATTTTTATAAAGTATTCCATAATTTTTTAGATGACCATCTCCATTTTTTAATAGATGATTCATAATTAAGGCTTTAAAAAATATTTTTAATGACTCTTTTCTGTTTTGTGGACTAATCACATCTTTTATAACTCTTACTATTTCTTCATAACTTCCATCATATTTTTGCTCTGTTCCTCGTGCCGTTAAAACACACATATCTTCAAAACCCAAATAACTATTTTCTAAAATATCAAATCTTTTCATAATGAACATTTTAAAATCATCGCTTATATAAAACTCTGGAGTTGGAAGATTTGCATAAGAACAAGCTTTCATACAAAAATATTCATTAAGTGCTAAATTTGGATAATTATCTTCCCAAGATTTAACAATATAATGTTCAAATTTCATAGTAGTTTTATTATGGGCTTTTAGTAAAAGTTTTGGTTGAACCCCTGAAACTCCTGAACGAATAGCAAATCTTTCTAATAATTCATCAAATAAATTTTGTTTTGAAGAGTTTAAAATATCTTCAAGTTTTAAATCATCTTTTATATCCACTATTTCTTCAAATTTTACTCTACCCAACATATAAGGACCAATAAGTTTTAAAAAACTTATATCATCCATTGTTTGGATTTTTGAGAAATGATGTTTTATAGTCTCTTTTAATGCACCTTCTGGCATATTCATCTGAAAAATTGGATGAAGTTTCTTACTATTCCAACTTGCACTTCTTATGGGCATAGTAAGACTTACAACATCTCTTGCTGATTTATCATAATTGAATATATATTTATCATCTTCATGAGATAAATTTCCACTATGTGTTTTATTTATAAATACTTTTAGATTATTGCTCATTTTGAAGTTCCTCTAAGGTTTTTGGTCTTCCTTTTGGTCTTAAGCTAAACTCAACACCTAATAAATCTAAAATTGTTTCAACTTTTTTTATACCAACTTCATCTATAAAACCATTTTCTATTTTTGAAATAGTTCGTTTTGTGATACCTGAGTATTTTTCTAAATCATCTTGTGACCAATTTTTTTCTTTTCTTAAAAGTTTTATCTCTTTTCCTAAATCATCAAGTTTCATAAATATTTTCCTTAAATATGAAGTTTATTTCATATTATAATTTAAAATATATAAAATATGAATTATATTTCATATTTATTAGTATACATAATTGTTTTAGTATAATTGTAAAAATATTAAGGGAAATATATAATGTGTTCCGAACAAGAAAAAATTGAAGAGGATTCTTTACCCCAAAGAACGGATATTATTTATAAAGAAATCGAAAATATTAAAAAATTTGAATTTACACTTGCTATAGTGTATGAATTTGCAAG
The DNA here is from genome assembly GCA_964504855.1 of uncultured Aliarcobacter sp. GTDB lineage: Bacteria > Campylobacterota > Campylobacteria > Campylobacterales > Arcobacteraceae > Aliarcobacter. The sequence continues at coordinate 1,063 of CAZDFZ010000046.1, read as the reverse complement.
AAGAAATGAAAAAGTTCAATTAATATTAAATTTTTTAAATGATACATTCAAGTTATATGCAGAAAGAATTTATCCAAATAACAACTTTAATATCTCTGATTTTGATAAATTAAAACAATGTTTTATAGATATACTACTAACATTTAATAAAAAAGAATTTGTTAATGAAATTAAAAATTCTGTAATTGATGATTCTCAAAGAGTTTGTTCTATGGTTGTAGAAATATTAGCAGAAGAACTTTATGAGGTATATTATCTAATATACAAAACCGATGTGACTTTTTCTAGTCTTATATACAATCAAAACAGATTTATAGAACGAGATCCAGAATTCACAAGACATGTTTATGAAACAGAAGAAGACTATATTTCAGAAAATGAGAATTATAAATATAATTTTGATTCAAATGAGTATTACATTTTTTATCAAGCAGTATATAAGAATGAAAAAAAATTTAAATTTAATACTTTTTATCCTAATTACAAAACTGCCCTAAGAGATTTTACTGATACTAAAATTCTTTTAAATTTAAGTTTACCTATAGAAGAAATCCTAGATTTTATAAAGAAAATAAAAAATGATTATGATGCTAATAATTCTTCTATAAAAAATATTTTTCAACTTTTAGGTGAAGAAATTGATATGTCTCCCCAAGATATAGAAAATATGTCTGCTAAAGAATGGGCTGATAGTTTTTTTATATATGATTATATTAAATCAAGTAAAGATAAAAATAAACTAACAAAATATCAAAAATTACAAGAGATTTTCACAAAAAACAATGGATACAAAATAAACAAAACTCAAGCTGAAATTCAAGAAGGTAAAAAAAATAGAGATAATAGTGTATATAGAATAGTTTCAGTTGAAACTTATGAACTATTGAAAGATAATTATAAAAATAAAAAAATAAAACCATTTATTAGTATAAAAACATTAGAAGAAAGATTTAAACTAATTGATATTTTTACTAGTGAAATTAATTATAAACGAGTTATCCATAATTAATTTACTCAACTTTCGCACATAGAAAATCATAAATTTCCTATATAAAAAAGCTTC
>CAZDFZ010000045.1:9280-10174 GCA_964504855.1 uncultured Aliarcobacter sp. | reverse complement strand
TTTTTATACCACAATAATTATCATTCATAACAATATGATATGCAAGTCTTAATGCAGATTTTTTTCCAATAGTAGGTAATGATTCAAATGCTTCTACAAGTTCGTAAAATTTTTCTAGTCCTTTATTCATAGGCTGATTATATCTAAGATTTATAATTTTTTAGATAAAATCAAGCCCTAATATACATATAAATATTTTTTAAGGAGATAAAAATTGACTGAAATTGATTATTATGAACTACTAGAAGTTAGTAAAGGTTCAGATAAAAGTACAATTAAAAAAGCTTACAGACAAATGGCTATGAAATATCATCCTGATAAAAATCCAGGCGATAATGAAGCGGAAGAAAAATTCAAAGCTATAAATGAAGCTTATCAAGTATTAAGCGATGATCAAAAAAGAGCAATTTATGATAGACACGGAAAGGCAGGACTTGAAGGTCATGGACAAAGAGGTGGTGGATTCTCTGGTGGATTTGATGATTTAAGTTCAGTTTTTGAAGAAATGTTTGGAAGTGCATTTGGTGGTGGTTCAAGAAGTAGAAAACAAAGAAAATCATATAACTATAACCTAGACGTTACTATTGAAGTTAAACTTGAATTTAATGAAGCTGTATTTGGCTGTAAAAAAGAGATAAATTATAAATACAAGACAGCTTGTAAATCTTGTAATGGAACAGGTGCGAAAGATGGAAAACTAGCAACTTGTTCTACTTGTAATGGACATGGTCAAGTTCATTCAAGACAAGGTTTTATGACTTTTGCACAAACTTGTCCTAGATGTGGAGGAAGTGGGCAATCTGCATCAGCTTCTTGTAACACTTGTAAAGGAACAGGTTATGATGAAATTAAAGAAAATTTGGGTGATTATTTAAAAAAAGTTGGATTCGCTGA
>CAZDFZ010000045.1:8940-9270 GCA_964504855.1 uncultured Aliarcobacter sp. | reverse complement strand
AAATTTAAAAGTTGATATTACAGAAGGTGTAAACGATGGAATGAGAATAAGAGTTTCACATAAAGGAAATATCGCACCTGATGGAAGTAGAGGTGATTTATATTTACAAGTTAAAGTAAAAAATGATGCTCATTTTGTAAGACATGATGATGATATTTATTATGAAGCCCCTATTTTCTTTACTCAAGTTGCACTTGGTGGAAAAATCACAGTTCCAGGACTCAGAGGAAAACTAGAATTAGAAATTCCAAAAGGAGCTAAAGATAAACAACAATTCACATTTAAAGGTGAAGGTGTTAAATCTGTTCAAGGTTATGGAAAAGGAAATTT
>CAZDFZ010000045.1:0-8930 GCA_964504855.1 uncultured Aliarcobacter sp. | reverse complement strand
AATAAAAATTGAATATCCAAAAGACTTAACTACAGAACAAGCAGAATTATTAGAAAAATTACAAGAAAGTTTTGGAATAGAAAGCAAACCACATGAATCAAGCTTTGAATCAATGTTTGATAAAGTAAAAAAATGGTTTTCATAAAATAATAAAAAAGGAAAATAAATGAACAAATCTTATTTAGAAACTATGCCTGATGAGAAAGGTTTTTTTGGTAAATTTGGAGGTTCATTTATACCTCCTATTTTAGAAAAACCTTTTGCTGAAATTACAAAAGCTTATGAAGAATTAAAAAACTCTCCAAAATTTATTGAAGAATTAAAATACGTAAGAAAGCATTATCAAGGAAGACCTACTCCTATTTCATTTGCAAAAAATTTGACTGAATATTGTGGTGGAGCTAAAATCTATTTAAAAAGAGAAGATTTAAATCACACAGGTGCACATAAACTAAATCACTGTATGGCTGAAGTTATTTTGGCTAAACATCTTGGCAAAAAGAAAGTAATTGCAGAAACAGGTGCTGGTCAACATGGAGTTGCTCTTGCAACAGCAGCTGCTTATTTTGGATTAGAGTGTGAAATCCATATGGGTGAAGTTGATATTGCAAAAGAGCATCCAAATGTTGTAAGAATGAAAATTCTTGGAGCAAAAGTAGTACCTGCAACTCATGGATTAAAAACTTTAAAAGAGGCTGTTGATTCTGCTTTTGAAGCATATTTAAAAGATACAGAAAACTCTATTTACTGTATTGGTTCTGTTGTTGGTCCGCATCCATTTCCTATGATGGTAAGAGATTTTCAAAGTGTAATTGGTTTTGAATCACGTGAACAATTTTTAGAACATGAGGGGAAACTTCCTGATGTTGTAACTGCTTGTGTTGGTGGAGGAAGTAATGCTATGGGACTTTTTGCAGGTTTCATAGATGATAAAGAAGTTGAGCTTTATGGTGTTGAACCAATGGGAAAAGGTGAAAAAATTGGTGAGCATAGTGCTACTTTAACATATGGAGAGGAAGGAATTATGCATGGATTTAATTCTATTATGTTAAAAGATAAAGATGGAAACCCTGCTCCTGTTTACTCTATTGGAAGTGGAATTGATTATCCAAGTGTTGGACCAGAACATGCTTACTTAAAAGAAACTGGAAGAAGTAAAGTTGGACTTTGTGATGATAATGAAGCAGTTGATGCTTTTTATAAATTATCTCAATTAGAAGGAATTATTCCAGCACTTGAATCAGCTCATGCGGTTGGATTTGCAATGAAACTAGCAAGTACTTTACCAAAAAATAAAACTATTTTAGTAAATTTAAGTGGTCGTGGAGATAAAGATATTGATTTTGTAATAGAAAACTACCCTATTCCAAATGCTAAATTTTAAAAAGGATTAAAATGAAACTTCAATATGCAGGACTAAAACCAGTTATTTGTGAGCATGGTGTATCTTTTAAAAATGGAAAAGAAGATAAATTTGTTTATCTTCCTTTTACAGTAGATATTTTAAAAGCAATTGATCACTCTTATGAACAAAAAAAAGTTTATTCACATCAATTGGATAGTAAAACTTTATCTCCTAATGAAATTTTAGACATTATTATTAAGTTTCATCCTGATTTAGAAAAAACTATGAATAATGAGATTGATTCATATAAAATTCATTTGGATAAAGAAGAAGCTGAAGTTGCAAATAGACAAACTTTATCAGATATTGAAAAAGAGACTTATATTGCAAATTTAAAATTAATGAGAGAATATAAAATTCAAAGAGCCAAAAATAAAATATTTTATTTTCACTATATTGAAACAATTGTTGAAACTATTATAAAACATAAAATTAAAGAAATTGACACTCCATTTAATGAAAAATTTTGGCATATTTTACAATCAATTGAAGGAAAATTATCATCGCATAAAATAAGTTCAACTTTAAAAGTAAAAGAAGAAAACAATAGATTAAAAGCTATTCTTTCAATCAATATTATTTAATTACAATCTTCTTTTTTCGATAAAAATTTAAGTTCATTACAAGAAAAACCAGCTTCTTTTCTTGCAGTGAAATTTAAGTCCATTTTTCTATTTGTACACCCAGGAAAAACTTCTTCAATAATTTCTAAATATGTAGATTCATAGTTTAAATTAAGTCTATCACACTCATATTTAAACCAGAAGTCTCCTTTTTTTACATGAGTAACTTCTTCTTCTAAAATTACTTTTAATGCTTTTAAAAATTTATTATTAAATTCATCTCTATTTGAATTTAATTTTTCCATAATCTTAGGATTTTGATCAAGTCCATTTGCTTCAAGATATCGAGGAACTGCTGCCATTCTTTTTAAGAATTCAGGAGTTTGTTCCATTGCTTCAAAAAGATTCTTATGTACAGGGAAATCTCCATAAACTCCATCTAATTCACTTAAAAGCTCTTCCAACATTAAAAAATGTCTTATTTCATCATCTGCAACTTCTAACCAATCTTCATAATATTTTTTTGGTAAACCTTTAAATCTTAAAGCTGCATCCAATGCTAAATCAATAGCTGAATACTCTATATGTAAAATTGTATGAACAAGATATTTCTTTCCTTCTATTGATTTAAAATTCTTAATTGGTGGTAATGATGTTGGTTTTACTATTTCTAAAAAAGAGGAATATGAAGGTTTATCAAAATTATAAGGAATATAAGATTCATTCATAAAATATTTATCATTTAAAAAATTATTATAAAATAACCTAAACTTTTCTATCTTATCTTTTGGTTTACTTGTATATAAAATATCTTCCAATGATAAAAAATAATCCATAAATAACCTCTTTTTTGATATAATCTTTGGAATTTTAGCAAAGTAAGGTTAAAAATGAATATAAAAGTTCAACCAATGGGTGATTATCAAACAAATTGTTATATTGTGACAATTAATGATAAAGATATAATCATAGATCCAGGTGTAAATGCATTATCATGGTTAAAAGGGACTGTAAAAAATCCTATTGCTGTCTTAAATACTCATGGGCATTTTGATCATGTTTGGTCTAATGAAGAAGTGAAAAAAAACTATAACATAAAATTATACATTCCAAAAGATGATGAATTTATGTTAACTCTTAATCCGTATGGACTAGGAATGCCTCCTTCTTATGCTGATGTATTAGTTAATCCTGATGAAGAGATTGAAATAGAAGGAATAAAAATAAAGTTTCACCATTTTCCTGGACATACTCCTGGATGTAGTGCAATACAAATTGATAAACATCTTTTTACTGGTGATTTTATATTTAAAGGAACAATTGGAAGATTTGATTTCCCAAATTCAAATGCTCATTTAATGAAAAAAAGTATTAATAAAATACTAAAATGGAGTGAAGATTTTCATATTTATCCAGGACATGGAGAAAAGACCACATTAAAAAGTGAAATTCAAACACTTAAACAGTGGGAAAAACATATTTAATAAAGGCTTGAATTCATGAATTTTTCTTGTGAAACTATAATAACCGAAAATGAAAAATTAAAATTATCTGATTTAGAAAAAAGTTGTTTAAATATATTTGATTATTTAAAATTACATCATCATATAAATTTTTTAGAAATTGACATTGATAAAAATTGTTCTAAAGAGAATCTTTTTTCAAGTAAAGATGAAAGCTTTGATAATTACTTAATTAGTACTTTAGAATTTAAACAAAATTGTAATACAATGATTATCTTTCATTTTTTATCAAAAAACGAAGATGAAGATAGCAACGTTAAAACACAATTAGATGCAATTAAAATGTCATTACTTATATTTTCTCAATCTTTATTTACTAAATATATGGAAAAAACATTAAATGAGCTCTCTTTGGTTGATCAAGTTACAGGTTCTTATAACAGATGTTATTTAGATAACTATGCAAATAATTTATTGAGTATATCAAATAGAGAGCAAAAGAAAATTGCATTTTTAAAAGTAGGTATTGATCAATTTAGAGCAGTAATCGATGAATTCGATTATGAGATTGGTGATAGAGTTTTAAAAGCACTTGCAAAAACGCTAAAAGATAGTATTAGAGAATCTGATTTAGTTATTAAAATTTCTGATGATGAATTTTTAGTTATTCTACAAAACATTATCAATGAAGATAATGCTATTTTAATTTCTCAAAAACTTATTAATAATTTTAGTAAAAAAGAAGTCATAATAAATGAAGAAACTAAACAAACTCTTATGAAAACTATTTGTAGTGGTATTTCAATTTATCCTGATAATGCAACAACAATTGATGAAATTATAAAAAAATCTGATATAGCTTTATATGAAGCAAGAAATCGAGGTAGAAGTCAATTTTTTGTATTTAGTGAAGATGATACAAATAAAATAGATTTTTTTTAGGACCCTAGATGAAAAATAAGATTTTAGAACTAATTAAATCTTCAGCAACAAATGAAAAAGATTATGAATCATTAGTAATTATTTTTAATTTGTATGAACAATTACAATATGCTACAAATATAAAGCAAATGGCTGAAGATATATTTGTTTGGTTAAATAAAGAATTTAATATAGATAATTTAACTTTTTCATTATTTGATATAAATAAAAATCATAAAGAAAAGATTTTAGAAAAAGGTGAAGAATTTTATTTAGATGATGATTTATCTTGTTTTTTTATAATAAATACCCAAACAAGCCTAAATGCAACACTATCTTTTTGTGCTACATCAAAAGTTCATTATAAAGTTTTACAATCTCAATACAATATCATTGAAGCAGCTTTTTTACAAATATCTCCAATTATACAAAATGGAATTCTTAAAAAGAATTTTATTGAATCTTCTTCTTTAGATTCTGTTACAAATGTATATAATCGAAATTATTTAATTGATAATTTAACTAATCATTTAAGACTTTCAAATAACACTCAAAATGAAATATATTTTTTAATGATAGGTATAGATCATTTTAAAGCAGTTATTGATGAATTTGATTATGATGTTGGAGATAAAGTATTAATAGAATTAGCAAAAATAATCCATTCAAATATTGATGAATTTGATATGGTTGGAAGATTAAATGGAGATGAATTTTTAGTATCAATTCTAAATAATACTAGTGAATATCAAGCTGAAGAATTAGCAAAAAGAATTATTTATGATTTTGCTGAATTATCAATTTTAATAAATGAAGAAAAAAATTTACGTCTTAAAAAAACCATTTGTATTGGTTTTGAAGTTTATAAAACAAATTCAAATATTTCTATTACAGAATGTATTAAAAATACAGATATAGCACTATACGAAGCAAAAAATAAAGGTCGAAGCCAATTATTTAAATTTAGTGATTTAAGTGCAGAAGATAATATAGACTTATTTTAAATCTATATTATTTATAAAACTTTTCTAGCTTTTACATATACTCTTTTAGGTGCTGGATAACCTTCTACAGTCTTTGTTTTATCATTTTCATCTAAAAAATCTTCTAAACTTTGATCAAATGACCATTCTGTTTTTCTTTGTTCTTCAGATGTTGTTACTGTTGTTGCTAGAACCTCAATATTTTCAAACCCTGCCCTTTCAAGCCAATTTTTAAGTGCTGGAATTGTTGGAATAAAATAGATATTTGGTATTTTTGAATATCTTTTATTTGGAGTTAAACAAATTTCTTCATCGCCATCTATCATAAAAGTATCAATTAAAATCTCACCTTTACTATTTAAACCTCGAGCTAATGATTTTAATGTTCCAACAGGGTCTGGTCTATGATATAAAACACCTAACATAAAAATAAAATCAAATTTATGATTATAAAACTCTAAATGCTCAACTCCCAACATCTCATAAACAATATCTGATTTTACAAAATGGTTTATAAACTCAAATTGATGTAATGTAAGTGGACTTGGATCAAAACCTATTAATCTTTTTGGTTTATCTTCAAGCATTCTAAACATATAATAACCATTATTACAACCAATGTCGGCTACAACTTTATCTTTTAAATTAAAAAATGGACGAATCAGATTGTATTTGATGTTACTTTGCCATTCACTATCTATTTCTAAACCAAAAACTTTAAATGGTCCTTTTCTCCAAGGAATAAGTTTTTTTGCAGTTTGTAATATAACTTCTTGTTCTTCTTGTGTTAAATCATCTCTAACTCCAACACTAAACCAATCACCATAATCAATATTTAAGTTATTTTTATCGATTTTACAAGCCTCTTGAAGTTGTAAATACCAAGGCTCAACATTTTTCCAAGTACGACATTCGCTTTTTTTATTTTGTAATATTTCTAAATTCATGGTGCAATTATAAGTTTTTAAGTTAAAAATTCATCTTAAATCTAGCCCTAATAGGCTAAAATTCATACTTCATTAATTTTAAGTTAACTTCTTAAGGTTATACTTCATAAAAATTAAAAATTAAAGGATATTTTTTGAATCTGTCAAATGTCTTATTTTCTTTTAAGACCACATTAATTTTACTTGCAATTTTAGCAATTGGAGCTGGATATGCTACCTTTATAGAGAATGATTTTGGTACATCAACAGCTAGAGTTTTGGTTTATAACAATCTTTGGTATGAAATAATCCTTGTATTGACAACAATAAATTTAACAGGAATTATTTTTAAATTTAAAATGTGGAAAAACAAAGCTAGATTTGTTTTCCATGCTGCATTTGTAGTTATTTTAATAGGTGCAGGAGTTACAAGATATTTTGGTTATGAAGGTATTATGCAAATACCTGAGGGTCAAACAGAAAATAAAATGTTATCACTAGAACCTTATTTACAAGTTACAATAAAAGATGGTGATAAAGTTTATTATCAAGAGTATCAACAAGAGTTTACTTCTTTATTTAAAGATATGAATAAATTTTCACATGAAATAATTTTTGATAATAAAAAATTAGTTTTAAATTATAAAGATTTCATTTTTGCAAAAAAAGGTACCTCAAAAATGGGTCTTTTAAATGTAGAAGCAACTTTGAATGGAAAAACTCAAGAAATTAAACTTCCAGGTTTAAGAGGACAAAAAGGAATGGCAAGGGAATTAGTTTTTGACAATATTTCTGTTATGTTAGAATATGGTTCAAAAATCGTAAATCTACCTTTTTCTATTAAATTAAATGATTTCCAACTAGATAGATACCCAGGAAGTATGTCTCCATCATCATATGCATCTGAAGTTACAGTTATAAAAGAAGATGGAAAAACTTATGATTATAGAATCTTTATGAATAGAACTATGCATGAAGGTAACTTTTTATTTTTCCAAAGTTCATATTTCCCTGATGAGACAGGAACTGTGTTATCTGTAAATAATGACCCAGGTAAATGGCCTACATATTTAGGATATTTTTTATTAACTCTTGGATTAGTTTTAAATTTCTTTGATAAAAAATCAAGATTCTGGAAATTAACAAAATTTGTTAGTTCAAGAAACTTGGCATCTGTTGCTATTGCTCTTACATTTTTATTTTCAACAAATTCTTTATTTGCAAATGAAGAAGCTCCAGCTTCTAAAGAGACTCAAATACTAAATTATTTAAATAAACATCAAAGTGAATCTAAAGAAACAGCTGAAAAATTCTCAAAATTAGTAACACAAAGTGCTGGTGGAAGAATGAAGCCATTATCTACTTTAAATCTTGAAATAATTCAAAAATTAAGTGGAAAGTCAACTCTATTTGGAATGAATGCTGACCAATTGGTACTAGGAATGCTTTCTCGTCCTGATATTTGGAGTGAATTAAAAGTTATAAAAATAAAAACTCCAAAATTAAAAAAATTCTTAGGTGTTGATGAAAATGAAAAATATATTGCATTTTCTGAGGTATTTAAAAATGGACAATATTTACTTTCAGGTGAAGCAGAAGCTGCTTTACAAGTAAAACCTATGGATAGAGGAACTTATGAAAAAGATATTATTCAATTAGATGAAAGATTAAATATTATTTATTCTGTATTTAATGGTTCTTTATTTAATATTTATCCTAAAGTTCAAATAGCAGGTACACAAGATAATAATAAATGGTATAACCCTCTTGAAGCAATGCAAAATTTTAAAGAACAAAATCAGATTGCTGTTGAAACTATGACAAGAGGATTTGTAAATGCTATTGATGAAAATAACTGGATTGAAGCAGATAAATTCTTAGATATGATGATTTTATATCAAGAAAAAGTTGGAAGTGCAGTAATTCCATCTGAAGCTACTATTAATAATGAAATTTTATTTAACAAATTAGATATATTCTTCAAGGTTACAATAGCTTATATGATACTTGGATTAGTTATGTTAATTGTTGCATTTTTTGTGGTATTTAATCCAAAAATCAAACCTGAAAAAACAACAAAAATATTCTTTGGATTATTAGCAATATTATTTGCAACTCATACTTTTGGAATGGGATTTAGATGGATTATTTCAGGACATGCTCCATGGTCTGATACTTATGAATCGTTGTTATATATCTCATGGTCTGCTGTATTTGCTGGTGTAATTTTCTTTAGAAAATCACTACTTGCACTTAGTGCTGCTGTTATTGTTGCTAGTATTTTTATGTTTACAGCACATTTAACAGGTATTGATCCACAAATTACAAACTTAGTTCCTGTTTTAAAATCATACTGGTTAACAATTCATGTTTCGATTTTAACAGCATCTTATGGATTCTTTGGTCTTGGTGCTATTTTAGGATTTATGACATTAATTATGTTTATTTTTAGAAAAAATAGACCTCATATTGATGAAACAATTAAAACTGTAGTTGCAATAAATGAAATAGCTTTGATTATTGGACTAGCTGCTGTTACAATTGGAAATTTCCTTGGTGGAGTTTGGGCAAATGAATCTTGGGGAAGATATTGGGGATGGGATCCAAAAGAGACATGGGCTTATGTGTCAATTGTAGTTTATGCTATTGTTGTACATTTAAGATTTATC
>CAZDFZ010000044.1:0-10196 GCA_964504855.1 uncultured Aliarcobacter sp. | reverse complement strand
AGTATCTTTTAACATTAAACAATCATCAAGTCCAAGTCTATGATTTATTGCTCCACCTACTCTACTTGCATACTTTTCAAAATCTCTTAATTGTGGTCTTGTTTTTCTAGTATCAAGTAAAACAACACCTGTATCTTCTATCATTTTTGCATATTTATTTGCACTTGTTGCAATTCCAGATGCATGTTGAAGCATATTTAAAAATGTTCTTTCACTTGAAAGTAAAATTGATGCTTTTCCTTCAAGTTCGGCTATGATATCACCTGCTTTTATCACATCTCCATCATTTTTTAAAAACTTACAATCAAATTTTTCAGTTCTAGCTAACACTTTTGCATATTGTACACCTGCAAGTATTCCATCAGATTTACAAATAGCACGTGCTGTAAATCTTCCTTTTGGAGCAACATCGAAAAATAAATCCCCTCGACCATTATCTTCAATAATGGCGTTTTTTACAAATTTTTTAATATTAATCATACTTCAAACATCCTTTCAAGAGCAACCTTAGCCCAATACGAAGTCTCATCACTTACAAATATTTCATTTTCTTTTGAAATAGTATCATCTTTTATAGACTTTAAAGTTCTATAAACATCTTCCAAAGTCGTTTCATTCATAGTTGGGCATTCTGGTTTTGTAGAACTTAATATATATGTATTTTTAGTTCTTAATCTATTTACCATATTAAACTCTGTTCCAACAGCAACTTTTTGATTTTCATCCAAACCTTTAATATATGTAATCAACTGAGAAGTTGAACCAACAAAATCCGCTTTATCACAAACACTAGGATCACATTCTGGATGAACTGCTATTAAAACATCTGGAAATTTTTCTCTATAAAAATCAATATCATCAGCAGTAAATTGTTGATGAACTGAACAAAACCCGTTATAACATATAATATCAGCCTCTTTTAGATCAGTTCCATCTCCAACAACTGCCGATTTTAGATTTAGTGATTTAGCAAAATTTTGCCCTAAACATCTATCTGGAACAAAAAATATTTTTTTTCCTGATTCAAGACCTTTTTCTATTATTTTGTAAGCATTTGATGAAGTACATACCATTCCACCCATTTGTCCAACTCTAGCTTTCACAGCTGCACTTGAATTTATATATGTAATTGGTAAAATATTTTCGTTAGGAATACCAGCAGCATTTATTTTTTTTAGATTTTGATCAAAATAACCCTCATCTATCATTCTTGCCATTGCACAACATGCAATTTTTGGCATAAGAACTCTTTTTTCTGGACTCATTACCTTTACGCTTTCACCCATAAATCCTACACCACAAAAAACTACAAATTTAGAATCAGTTTGCATTACTTTTTTTGCTAACTCTAAAGAGTCTCCAGTAATATCAGCTAATTCAAAAACTTCATCTCTTTGATAAAAATGTGCAACAAGTGTTACATCTAACTCTTTTTTTAGTTTTAAAATTTCTTCTTTTAAATTCAAAATAAACCTTCAAATTTTTATTAAATGTGAATATAACAAAATTTTAGTTATAATCCATTTAATCAATGTTTTTACAAAGGTCATTAATGGAATTTTTTAACATAAATATTATATTTTATTTAGCTGCATATTTATTTGGTTCTATCCCTTTTGGGTCGATATTAGCAAAAACTTTTGCAGGAGTTGATATTACAACAGCAGGAAGTAAATCAATTGGTGCAACAAATGTTTTAAGAGTAGTAAAAGAGACTAATCCAAAACTAGCAAAAAAACTTGGAATTGCTACTGTTATTCTTGATGCATTAAAAGGAACTCTTGTTCTACTAGTTGCTATGTATTTTGAGGTTTCTGAGTCTACACTTTGGGCTATTGCTATTTTAGCTGTTTTAGGTCATTGTTATTCTGCTTATTTAAAACTTGAAGGTGGAAAAGGGGTGGCAACTGGATTAGGTGTTTATTTAGTTCTTATTCCAATACCTACTCTAATTGGTGCAGGAGTTTGGATAGTTTGTGCAAAAGTTTTAAAAATATCATCTTTATCTTCACTTTTAGGTTTGGTTGCAGTTGTAATTAGTGCAACTTTTTTAAATAATGGATTGAATATAGGTTCTAATGTACCTATGTATATTATTGCATTCATTATTATATATAAGCATATTCCAAACATAATTAGAATTATAAAAGGTGAGGAAAAGAAAGTTATATAAAAATATAACTTTCTTTCCTGCATACAAAAATATATGAAAATAGAAATTTCAGATTTAACTTTTAAATGTATTATAGGTATTTTAGATTTTGAGCGAGTTAATAAACAAAAAGTAATTATAAATGTATCTTTTGAATATGAATTTTCTGAGAATACCTTTATAAACTATGCTGAGATTTCACAACTTATAAAAAAAACAATGAAAGAAAAAAAATTTCTACTTCTTGAAGATGCCATTTTATATTTTGAAAATCTAATAAATAATAGATATAAAATAAATAATCTACGTATTAAAATATCTAAACCTCATATACTAAAAAATTGTATAGTAAGTTTAAGTAACTAAAACAATTTTATTAATCTATAAAATTCTCAAACATAGCATTAACAAAGCATAAATGGACTATTAATTAAAAAATAACTTAAATTAACAGTTAATTAACACTCAAAACATCATTTTAAGAAAACTTTAAAATTTAGTGGTGTAGAATGGTCGTAACGGTATGTCGGAAAAGGTTTAAGACCTAGGTTTTAGATGAGTTCGCGCGCTCCGGTAGACTGAAAAGATTTCGAAATTTTAGGAGAACAAATGAAAAAAATCGCAAAAATTAGTTTAGTAGCTGCTGTTGCAGTTGCAGGTTTAACTACTGCTAATGCTCAACCATTAGAAGAAGCAATCAAAAATGTAGACGTGTCAGGATCTGTAGTATATAGATTTAATGATTATAATGATAAAAAAGCAGTTGTTGGAGCTCCAAGTTCAGCAGGACAAAATTCTGATAGATCAAACAATAACTACAAAGTAGGTTTAAATCTTTCTTCAAAAGTAAACGAAGATGTTAAATTTAACTCAAGATTTTTAGTAGCTAGTGACAAAGGTGATTTTGCTACTGATGGTGCAGCAGGTTATAATACTGGACTTGATACTTCATCTTCAGGTGACGTAAATCCAAGTACATCTTTATCAAATGCTAACTTTGCATATACTGGAATTAAAAATACTTCTGTAACTGTTGGTAAACAAGGTTTAGCAACTCCTTATACTACAGCTGTTATGATTGATGAAAATGAGCAAACTGGTACAGGTATATTAGCACTTTCAACTGTTGGACCAGTTACTTTAGGTGGTGCTTATTTTAATCAAACTAATTTACAAAATACAAAAGATAAAGCATTAACTGGTGTTTTTGATGGTACTGAAAATATTTCTGCACTTGCAGCTATTGCAACATTTGCACCAGTAACTGTTGATGCATGGTATTTAGATATGGAAAATAATTTTGATACTTATACATTAGGTGCAAAATCTGATTTCAAATTAGGAGAAGTTGCTTTAGGTGTAGATGCTAGATGGGCTTCACTTACACCAAAATCTGATCTTGCAGATGCTATAACTGATAAAACTAATAGTATTGCAAAAATTGCTTTAACAGCTAAAGCTGGAATTGTAAATGGTAAAGTAGCATATGCAACAACTTCAAAAGATGGTGGAATTACAGGTTTAGATTCTGATGCAGTTACTGTATTAAAAGGATGGAATTTACATACACTTGGAAAAGCTGATGCAGATTACTGGCAAGCAGTTGCAGGTGTAGATATTTTATCTAACTTAAACTTATCAGCTAACTATGGTAACTTACAATATGTTTCTGCTGTAGGTTCAACTACTGAAGTAGAAGAAGAAGAAGTATATGGACAATTAACTTATAAAATGTCTAAAAACTTAACTACTTACGTAAGATATGGAAATTATACTAAAGATACTGCTAACACAACAACTGTTGATGCTACTCAAGGAAGATTACAAGTTGCTTATACATTCTAATATTTTTAGTGTATAAAAACTTTTTTTTTAAAGGGAGGTTGGTTTTCCAATCTCCCTTTTTTTGACTATTTATTCTTATTATGATAGAATCTATAAATTTTAAAAAAGGATTTTATCTTGAAAAAATCGATTCTTTCATCAATATTATTATTAAGTTCAGCTTCACTTCTTGCAGATACTACTATGTGCTTTAAAGAAAATCACAAATCAATGACTACAATCGAATCTACACCACTCGATGGCGGGGTTTGTAATGGAAAATTTTCAGTAAATGATATGAAAACAAAAGGTTGGAATGTAGACGATATAAAAATATCTCAAAGTGCAACTGGTATGAATTTTATTTATATTTTAAAAACTGCAAATAATTCAACACCTGCTACTTCAAATTTTGTTGGAAATCAAGCTCAAATGGAAGCAAATATTATGGCAAAACTTGAAAAGAAAAAAGTAGAAGAAGAAAAAGCAAAAGTTGAGAAAGAGTTAAAAGACTCTGCAATTGATGCAGAAAAACTTTATACTTCAAAATGTCAAAATTGTCATGGAACAACTGGAGAGAAAAGTGCTTATAATAGTGCTAGACCATTAAAAGATTTATCATATGAAGATATGCAAGAATCAATTAAAGATTATAAAAATGGAAACAAAAATAGTGGAAATGCAACTATTATGGCACCTTATGCAAACTTTATAGATTATAAAGAACTAAAAGGTATTCACACTTACATAAGTAAAATCAATAACAAATAAAAAGAGCATTCTGCTCTTTTTTCTACTGATAATTTCCCCTCTTTTTAAAGGATTAACTAATATGGATGCATATGAATATTCAGAGCTATTAAAGCTTTTAAATACAAAATTGAATAATATAAAAGGTATATTAAAACCTGATGAACTAAATAAAAGATTAGAAGAAATTCAAGAAGAAGAAGCTTCACAGGATTTTTGGAATAATGTTGAAAATGCAACAAAAATAGGTATTGAAAAAAATAGAATTTTAGGAAAACTAAATAAATTTAATAAAGCAAATGATTCATTAAAAGGTACTAATGAACTTCATGAAATGGCAAATGAAGAAAAAGACGAAGAAACATTAGAAATGCTTTATGAAGAAGCAAATGATTTAGAAAAATTAATAAAATCTACTGAAATTTCAGTAATGCTTTCAAATCCAGATGATGCTTCAAATGCTATAGTCTCGATTCATCCAGGAGCTGGTGGCACAGAATCACAAGATTGGGCTTCGATTCTTTATAGAATGTATTTAAGATGGGCAGAAAGAAATGATTTTAAAATAGAATTACTTGATTATCAAAATGGCGATGAAGCAGGAATTAAAGATGTTTCATTTATTATAAAAGGTGAAAATGCTTATGGATACATGAAAGCTGAAAATGGTATTCATAGATTAGTTAGAATATCTCCATTTGATTCAAATGCGAAAAGACATACATCTTTCTCATCAGTAATGGTATCACCTGAAGTTGATGATAATATTGATATTGTAATAGAAGATAAAGATATTAGGATTGATACCTATAGAGCAAGTGGTGCTGGTGGACAACATGTTAATAAAACTGAATCAGCTATTAGAATAACACATATTGCTACAAATATTGTAGTTCAATGTCAAAATGATAGATCTCAACACAAAAATAAAGCAAGTGCATTGAGAATGCTTAAATCAAGACTTTATGAACTTGAACTAGAAAAACAACAAGCTAGTAAAGATGGTGTTGAAAAAAGTGATAATGGATGGGGACATCAAATCAGATCATATGTACTCCAACCTTACCAACAAGTAAAAGATAGCAGAAGCAATATTGGATATTCAAATGTAGATGCTATTTTAGATGGAGATATCACAAAAATTATAGAAGATGTTTTAATAGCAACTGCTAAATAATTTTTACTCTCTATTACACATTATTTTATAAGAACAATAAGTACAATTTGACTTATCTTCGCATTTAGAAAAAGAGATTTCATTTTTTGAAACCTCTTTTAATTGATTAAATTTTTCACACAATAACTCAAGTTTTTTATCTAACGCAATTTCATTTATCAAAAGAGTATTATTCAAATCATAATAATATGCATCTATTTTATCAGTTTTATAAATTTGATTCATTGCCAAATAATAAAATTCTAATTGAAAATCATCACTCTTATCATAATTTTTTAATGTATCAACACTTAATGTAGATGAAGTTTTATAATCAATAACTTCATAAATATCATTATAAATATCAATTCTATCAATAACACCTTTTATTTTTATTCCTTCAAATTCACATTCAAAGTTTTTCTCTAAAGCAATAATTTTTCTATGTATTAGTCTTTCTTTATCATATAAATAAAAATCGTAAAGTTTTTTCTTCCAAATTTCTAAATCTAAAATCAGAAAGGGATTTGTACTTTTATATTTAATAAAAAGATTTTCTATTTTTTCAAAGGTTAGTTCATTAGAATCTTCACCTATAGTATAATAATCTTCCAAAATTGAGTGAATAATATCTCCTAACTCATAAGGTTTAGGTTTTAAAGAAATTGTATGTTCTTTGATTTTTAAAATATATTGAAGATAAAATTTTCTTTTACATTGTAAATAGCTTTTAAAAGACGTAGCAGACCATGTGAAAGCCCCTAAATTAATCTTATCAACTATTTCCTCTTCAAAGTGACTTATCTTATGATTATCGTAAAGTATATGTTTATAAATATTATCATTTGTATTTGTTTTTATATGTGTATTAAATAATTCATTTGCAAATCTTGAGATTTGATTTGTATCAGAATTTACATAAGATATAAAAACATTTTTTGATGAATCAATCAATCTTTTATAATAATATTTTTGTAATGATTCCCTATC
Organism: uncultured Aliarcobacter sp.; assembly: GCA_964504855.1. Lineage (GTDB taxonomy): Bacteria > Campylobacterota > Campylobacteria > Campylobacterales > Arcobacteraceae > Aliarcobacter. The sequence goes on along the minus strand of CAZDFZ010000044.1, from coordinate 3,324 downwards.
AAATTGTGTTGGAAGATTTGAAAGTTGTTTTAATTTTGTTGATAAGAATTTATCTTTTACTGATTTTTTTGGTATAAATGATTCATTAAAATCACAAATTATAACCGTATCAAACTCAACTGCTCTGGTTTCAAGTAAACCTAAAACAGTGATTTTCCCTGAGTTAATATCATCAAGTGTAATTCCTGCTAATCTTTGTAAAAATATTTTATACACATCTTTTAAAATTATTGAATGATTTGATGAAAATAAAATAAAATTCAATTTGTATAATAACTCTTCATATTTTTCTAATAATTCACTATCCTTTTCAAATGATTTTATAAAATCACTAATTAACAATAAACTCTCTTTTGAAGCTTTTCTATTCCAAATTGTTTTTATATTTTTATCCACAAAAAATTTATCAATTTTGAAAAAGTTCAAAGATTCACTATTTTTTATCTCATCTTCATTTAGATATGAATAAATTGAGTATGCTACTTGATAAAGATTTGTATTTTTAATACTTTTCCCCATTGCATAGTTGAAATATTTCTCATTATCAAAAAGCTGTAAAGTTGTTGCAAAACTTTCATCTGGAAGAACTAATGCAATATTTGATGGATTTATTCCATTTTCAACTGACTTTATAATACAACTTTTAATATATGCAATTTGGTTAAATCTTGAAGAAAAACCTTTTATTTCAAAGAAATCAAGATTTTTAGATATTTTTTCTTCTTCTAAAATGATTTTATTTGTTAAATCGATTTTGTATTTATAATCAATTTTAATCTCTAAATTAAGATTTCTAAAAACCTCTAAAGATTTTTGATTATAAATATTTGAATAAAATACAATATTTGTATCAATAAGTTTTGATATTTTTTCAACCATATCAAATTCAACTTTTGTAAAATATCCTTCAAAATATAGTTCGACACATTCAAATTTCTTTAAAAAATTTTCATTTATTTTATAGTGATTTCCTAGATTAATTCTATCAACGAAAGAGTTTTTTTCTAGGATATTTATATAATTTTTTCTAATTGTTTGTAATATTTCAAGATGTTCAAAATAGAAATCATAAGTATCAACATTTTGGATATCACTGATTTCAACTTTTTCACTTGCAAGTTCAAGAAAAAATCTATATATATAATCACTTTGTTTTAAAAATTTTGTAAAATTATCTGATATACCAAGCTTTTTTATATTTGTATCTTTTATTGCTTCATTTAGGAAAAGAACTCGTTGTTCTTCTTCACAATATTTCATACTATTTAGAAGTGTGGATTTTTTAAAAAATTCGTCTATTGTAAGAGTAAATGGCAAAAGAGTATTGTTACTCTTTTGCGAAGTTATGAAATTTCTAATTGCCCTTGATGTAGGAAAAATTAGAAGTTTTTTTTTAAATAGCATTTGTTTTTATATAAATATAACCAGTAATACCTTCAACAACAAAACTACCTGTTATAATCCAATTATGTGCATCTTTTAACTCAAATTGTGAACTATAAACTTTATTATCATTTTGAAAATTTTCATTTTTTAATGATAAATCAGAATCATCTGCTATTGATTTTGATATTGCTAATTGAATATCTAAATCTTTTTTCTCTTTTGTTATTTTATCTGTCACAACAATTTTAATATTATTCTGACCTACTTTTAAACTATCTTTATGAAGAGATATTTTTTCTAAAACCCTTTGAGAATACTTTATATCATCTGTAGTTAATGAAAATTTATTATCATTTATAGACATTTCAAACTCATATTTAGAAGTAAATTGTATATTAGAATCCATCATTTCATTATAATGTTCATCAACATCTTGATATTTTTTCATAAAACTTTTATCAGGTGTTATTGATATGCTAGCAGCACTTTTTATAGTCCAAACAATCATTGCAAATGTAAAGCCAAATATTCCTATAAAAAACAGAGGCCAATAGTTTCTTTTCATTTATTACTTCTTTTCTTCAAAATTGCGTAAGTATATGCAAACAATCCTAAAATTACAATTGAGTACATCATAACCCGCCAAATTGTACTAGAAATTTTTCCTGAACTACCAATGCTACTTTCTAACTTGATATTCTTAGTTTCAGCAACTGTATCTGCAATTGCAGCATAGCCATTTAATGCTGATGCGCTAACTTTTGCAAATAAACTATTTTTATCTTTTGACGCAAGTAATGGAACAACATATCCATTTAATATTTCATCTTTATCTAAAACATTTTTTAAATCTTCACTATAAAGTAAATTTACATGTGTTTCTTCTACAAATACAGTAAGTAAAACATAAGGTTTTTCTAATGTAGATAATATTTGACTCTCTTGATTTTTTATAATCTCAATTTTATCTTTTGTCTTAATATTTTCATCTAATCCTAAAGTAGATTTTGTATATACATATATATTAACACCTAATTTAGATTTAGTTTCAGCACCTATTTCATTGATTTTTTCTTTTGCTCTATCGTCTATTAATTTGTCATCATTTAATATGAAATTTTGAGCGCTTAGATTTTGGCAGAAAAGAAATAGAAGTGATAAAATCACTCCTACTCTTAAAAAATTTAATTTCTTCATTATCCTACAAATACTCTTGTAGAATCAAAGAAACCATAATATGCAGTCATCACAGCTGCAACCACAAGTAAAATACCAATAATTTTTTCCATATCTTACCCCTTATTTACCACTACCAACAACTTGGTAGTGTTTATAATTTTCAAAACTATTCATTTTTAACGCATTTAAATCTTGGTTAATTTTGTAAAAATTATTAGCTTCATTTTGTTGTACTAAAATTGAATTAAATACCAAAAATCCTAAGATTGATAATAATAATACAACTGCAACCAACATACCTGTAATACCATTTAACTTAAAGATTCCTCTTTCGTTTTCATTCATTTGTGTATTTCCAGCCATTTTACTTTCCTTCTATACTTCTCAAGTATGTAGCTAAAGCTTTTTCTTGAGTTTCATTTAATCTTCCACTAAAGCTTGGCATTGAACCAATAGAACCTTTTTTACCATCTTTTAAAACAGCCATAACTAATGCATCATCATAAGCTCTAATATTTGGAGCTACAGCTTCCATACCTTTTCCATCTTCACCATGACAAGCAGAACAAGTAGCATAAGCAGCTGGTGCTTTACCTTTAAATCCACCTGCAACATAATCTGCAACTGCATTAATTTCTGCAGCATCAGTTAACATCATTGGAGGCATACCTGCTGGATAAACAGAAGTTAAATTATTTGCACCATTATTAATAGTATAAACAACTTGCTCTTTAGAAATTCTTTTTGTTAAATTATGAG
>CAZDFZ010000043.1:0-10615 GCA_964504855.1 uncultured Aliarcobacter sp. | reverse complement strand
GAGGTAGCAGCACTACCACTTATAGTTAAATTTGAATTTGAATTAATTACTAATTTTTGATTACCAGAACCCATATCTTTAAGACTAGCATTAACCCCTGATATTTTATTTATTTCTGTAACTAATTCATCATATGTGAAATTAGCTGTATCAATATTCTGCCCATTGATAGTTAATGTACCTTGATTAACCTTAGCAGAGCTTGTTGTTAATGAAAAAGAACCAGAATTAGTAACATTACCCGTTATTTGGTTTATTCCCAATGCTGTACCTGCATCTCCACTAACTGTTAAAGAACTAGTTAAATTAGATTTAATTAATAATTTATAATTATCTACTGTACTATTTGCATCTATTTGAATACTAGCATTAATCCCTAATCCAAGATTATTTATTTTATCAGCTAATTCTTGAGGTGTTAAATTAGCAGTATCAATATCATTACCATTAATATTTAATGTACCTAAATTAACCTTACCATCAGTTAGTGAAAAACCAGCTGATTTTGTCAACGTACCATTTATTTTATCTATTCCTAATATAGAAGAATCTCCACTTACAGATAATGAATTTTCTAATGTTGAATTAATTATTAATTTAGAATTAGAACCATTTTGATCTAATGTAGCTTTTATTCCTAAATTAGAATTATTAATAGCACTTGCTAATTCTTGATATGTTAAATTATTAGTATCAAAATCTTCACCACCTATTGTTAAAGTCCCTTTACCAATTTTTTCCATACTTGAAGTTGTTGAAAAAGAGTTTGATTGATATTCATTGAAATTAAATCCTAATGCTGTAGCAGCAGTACCTGAAATATTTAATTTATTCGCAGTACCTGAATCTTCACTTTTTACTACTAATCTATAAGCACTTGTTCCTACTTGCTCTAAAGAAGCATTCATTCCAGATTTAGCAGTAATTTCACTAGCTAATTGTGTATATGTTTTATTTGTTGTATCAAAAGTATTGCCGTTTATTACTAAATTACCTTGATTAATAGGGGTATCTTTTGCAGTTGTACTTATACTATTTGACTGATATACATCTTTTTGTGCAAGTTGAGTAATGTTAACATTTGTTGTTCCAACATTTAATGTTTTAACATCTGCCGCATCAAAAGTTGCTGAGTCACCAGATGTACTTGCTGTTTTTTGTTCAAAAGCAGTAACTCCACCTGAAATAAATAAATCAAATGGTTTTATAGCAGCTAATAATTCAGATACCTTAGTACTAATTGAAGAAAAAGTTGTTTTTTCTGTTGCGATATTTTCAATTTTTGTTTCTAAAGGTGCAACAGTAGATTTTCTTTCTGCTGTTTTTAATTTATCAATTAAATCACTATTTAATGACGCCGCTTGACCTGAACCTAATCCTAAAACACCATTAGCCATAATTTATCCTTTTATCTTTTTATACCAAGTAAAGTTTGTAACATTTCATCTATTGCTGTTACAATTTTTGCATTTGCAGTATATGCTGCTTGGAATTTCATTAAATCTAACATCTCTTCATCTTTATCAACTTTTGTAAGCTGATCATATGAAGATTCTATTGACATCTTCACATTTTTTTGAGTAGTATTCAAAAAATCTGTATTTTCTTTATCAGATGATACATTTACTTTTAAATCTCTAAAAAATTCTAATAACGAACTCTTTTTTTCAGAAGCTGCATTTTGTCCTTTTCCAGTAAAAGACAAATCTTCTTTCCATTGTATAGTAGCCAAATAATCGAGTTTTTCTTGTGATAAATCATTAACAGCATTTTCATTAAATTTTAAAGTTTTAATATTTGAACCACTAAATAAACCTAAAGAAACTGTAGTACCTAATGTCTCATCAGAGGCTGCTTCCCCATATACATAACTACCTGTTCCTGTTTGTATATATTTATCTGAAATATCAGATAATGTTTTCGCAAATGAATTCAACTTATCTAAATAAACTTGATACTTATTACTTGATGAATCTGAAGTCATATTTTCTATTTGAGCTTTAAGTGAACCACTTTTTAATGATATTTCATTATCATATATTGATAAATAAACTCTAGATTCACTATCTTCACTTTCAGTACTATTTCTATATATTGATTCCCTTGCTTCTTCAGAAACAGAAGGAGTTGAAGCATCATCAAATTTTTGAATAGTAATTCTTCCATCAAATTGATTTTGACTACCTTCAAATTTTGATTCTATTCTTAAATAATTATCTTGAGAATTATTAGTAACTTTATTCCCATTTGCATCAATTGAATAATCACCATTATAAGCTACTACTGAATCTTTCATGTTTGAATTAGTATTAATTTTATACGCTAAAGCTCTTGTTAAATTATCTTTATCCACAGTTTGAGTTGTATCAGGGGTATCAATATTATTATCCCAATCTGCCGTTAGATTTTCTCCTATAGTAACAGATACTTCAAATTGATTATTTAATTTATAAGTAACCACATCCCCTGTATTCATTGTTTTTGGTGTAAAATCAGAATTGTATTTCAATGCATCATAAGTTATATTTGGTTTTACTGACGAATCAACTAATGTAAATTTATCTTTTTGTAAAGTATTAGTTTCTGAAAGATTAACTGTTCTTAAATTTGTGTTATTACTAATTACAGATTGACCTGCAATTTTTAATTCATATCCTTCACTACCTCTGCTTACACTTATATCAACATAATTTGATAGATCTAATTCTAATTGATCTCTTTTATCAAGTAAATCATTATTTTCTCCATATTGTTCTATCTTTTCATTTAACAACCCAATTTGTTTTATAATACCATTTATATCATCTACATTAGTTTTTAATTGCGTTTTTTCAGTTTCTTGTTGACTCTCAACTGCCGAATACATATTTTGTAATGACTCAACTAAAAATTTACCTTGATTTTGTAAAGTTGTTTTATAAACCTGAGAATTAGGATTTGATCTTAAATTTTCTACTGCTTGATAATATCTATTTAAATCTGCTGAAAAACCACTATCTGTTGTTTCTTTAAAAATTGATTCAACATTACCAACCATATTTGATAATTTACTATAATAGTTTAATTTCGTATTTTCAGATATCAATTTGTCATACATATACTGAGATGTAATTCTATATGCACTACTTGCATTTACACCACGTCCAGTAATTCTATCATCCATTTGAGCAATTTCAGTAAGATTAACTACTCTTTTTTTATATCCTGGAGTATTCTCATTTGCTATATTGTTAGATACATTTTCAACTGCAGTTTTCGCAGCATTTAAACCAGAAAGCGATACACCCAGTGAATTTAACATATATATTCCTTTATAGCAATAACTTTACAAATTATCACATTACATTTCTTAAAATTAGATTAAAATGGCCAGATAGTTCTCATTAATTTTAAGCCCCAAGGTGTATCAAGAATATCAGCTTCCGTACCCTCTTTGCTATAAGATAATTTTAGATCTGCTATCTGAGAAGAATTAATTGAATTATCTGAAGTTATATCATAAGGTCTAATTACACCACTTATAATTACTTCTTGCTTTTGTCCTTCAATTAACATTTCTTTTCTACCTTTTATATAGTAATTTCCATTTTGGTAAGTTTCTTCGATAATTGCAGATACTGTACTAGAAAAAGTTTCAGCAACTTGTGTTTTAACACTTCCTTTATCTGCAGATGAGCTATTTGTACCAAAACCTACACCAAGATTTGAATTGAAATCATTTGCTGCACTACCAACAGCACCGCTTAAATTATTTGTTCCTGTTGCAGCAAGTAATCCACCACCTAAACTGTTATCTCTTGTACTTGTTAATTCTCTTTTATTATTTGCTGCTTGTTTAGTATTTTCAGATATTACTATTTGAATAATATCTCCAACTTGTAAATCTTTTTTATCAGCGAATAATGAAGTCCCTTGAATAGCATATAAAGAGCCCTTATTTTTTTTAGGTTCAGGAGCTTTTTTTGGTATTTGAATTTCAGGTTTTTCAAAAGCCAATTCTTTTTTAGAGCTACAAGCAGAAAAAATCAAAGGAATCAAAATCAATAATAGTTTATTTAACATTTAATCTACTTTTTAATAAAAAATTTAAATCTATTGCTATTACAATTTCATTTAAAGTTTTTTTAATAAATGCCATAGCTCCATACCTAACTATCAATGCTTCTAAGTTAGCATTTGGTTCGCAAATTATTATTACTTTATCTTCAATTATCTTTACATTTCTAACATTTTCTTGACCTATTAAATCTACTGTTTTTTCAATTTCAGACAGTATTGTAGCTTCAATTTCTTTTTTTTCTTTCTCTTTTTTCTGTCTTTTTTCTTCTTTTTCTTCTTGTATTTTCAAAGCTTGTTTAAGCTCTAATTCTTTTTTCAACTCTTCTTGCTGATGTTTTTTTTCTAAATGAACATAATATGCAGCAGATATACCAATTAACAAAATTAAAGATAATATCTTTAATAAATGTCTCTTTTTAGTTCTCTTAACTGCAACTATCATTTTATTTAATCACAAACGTTGTGAAGAATATTTGTTTTATATTATTTTTAGCAACTTCTGGCTTTGATTTAGTTGCTTCATTAACAATACTATTTATTTCTTGTAATAGCTCATCTTTTAATAAATTTTTACCACCAACTGTCAATAATTCTTCAGAACTTCTTGAACTAATTTGTGAAATTACAACATCAACTATTTCTGGTTTAGTTTCCTCAATTATTGCTGCAATTGTAGGTTCACTACTTTTTATTGAAAAAGACAATTTCATTAATTTTTCTTTTCCTTTAGAATCAGTTAGATTTAAAACTAATTCTGTGATATCTGCTTTAAATGATAAATCAGCTTTTTCATGTGAATCAGCTTTTTTTGATTCTTCATGACTTGAATTAGCATTATTACCACCACCTGAACCTTTTGATTCTTGATTATCATCTGCCATTATTTTTCCTTATTATCACTACCATAATTTTGAAACTTCTCCGTAATTAAAGAAGCATTTGAAACACTTAAGAACTTCATAATTTGAGTAACATTATTCTCTTTTAATTTTATTATTATAGCAAAAACATCATCAATTTTACCTTCTGCTATCATTTGATTAAAAATTTCAGCAGCATCTTTTGGTTTCATTGCATTATATATTTTTCCTGTTTTACTTTCTACTTCTTGTTTTATATCTTTTAAAACATCTAAATTACTATTATATAATTTTTGAATATCTCTTTTTTCTTTTTCAATTTGAGCAAGAATACTTTCAAGTTCTTTTTTTCTTTGTTTATATTCAGTTTCTTTTTCATTATAAAAAGTATTTAATTCTTTTTTTAACTCCATTACTTCAATTCTTTGTTTTGTCAAAGAACTACTTGTTTCTTCTGCACAGAAGGAATAAACCTCAAATAATATAAAAATTAAAAAAATTTTAAACAAAGTTATACTCCTCTTATTTGTTTGTAATATATTTACTTTGCATATATTCACTCGAAGCTTCTTCTTCTGCTAGTAATATCTTTTTTATCAATTCTTTTTTTTCTTCTTCTAAAATATATAAAAATTGTTCGGCTTCTTTTTGAAGCTCTACAATCTCTTTTAATAAAATTTCTACTTGAGAATTTAAAATATTTTTTTCATTACTAAGTTTTTGAATATGCATTTTCATTGTATTTTTATGCATACTTAAAATCATAAAATCCGAAATTGCCCCAAATCTATCAACTGTTGCTGTATCAATTTTATTTTGTGTAAATATTATTTCTAAATCTAATTTTTCTATCTTTGTCAAAAGCTGTGCTTTTTCCACTAATTTTAGATCTGTCTGATTTTTTTTTAACTTATATAGTTTTTCTATCAATTACTATTACCAAAAATAAGTATTAAATCCCATAATTCTTTTGTATATGCTTCAATATGATCACCTATCCAAGGAAGAGAGATTAAAATAAATGCTGAAACAAAAACCATTTTAGGTACAAACGATAAAGATGCATCACTAATTTGGGTTACTGCTTGGAATATTGATATGACAAGACCTATTATCATACTTACAATCAATGATGGTAAACCAAGTATTAAAATAATTTTTACTGTATTCTCAGCAATTGCTATTAAATCCATACTAATCTTTTATTTTAATTGTTATCTCTACAGTTTTATTACTTAATAATTTAGAAAGTAATAATGATAAATCATTAACATTTGAACTATCAACAACACTTATTGTTTCTTTTTTTATTTCAGAAACAACTTCTTTATTATTAGTTGGATTATAATCTTCAATTTTGTAGTTTAATGCTTCTAATACATCTTTTTCATTTAGAAGGTCTAGTTCATAGAACTCATTATCCATATTTTCTCCCTTAAAAAAGTCCTTTTTTTCTTTGCTATAATCTATGTTATCATTAAAGGAATTATACTCTTCTTCTAATTTTTCTTCAACTTCTATTTTATCAACTTCTTCAATACTATTTTCTTTTTCTTCATTCAAAAAATCAAGTCCATCAAATATATCACTTTGATTTTCACTTATTGAATTAAGTTCAGCAAACATATCTTCATGTTCGTTGTCCATACTTGATAATTCTTCTTCTCCAGATTTTTCATCCAAAAAATCTAAATCAGCAAAAATATCTTCATTTTCATCAGTTATAATGCCTTCTCTATTTGATATATCATCGTCATCATAATCGCATGATATATTATTAAGTCCAAAATCATTATTAAAATCTTCCAGTAACCCTAAATTCTCAGTTGAATTATTTTGAGGATCAATAAACTCATCAATTTCATCAAGATTTATATCTTTTTCTAATGTAAAAAGTTCGTCAAATTCATCTTGAGAGTTTGAATTATGAGAATTCTTGTCTAATTCATCTCCTTTTGACAATAACATAGATAATTCATCATCTAATTCTATTTCATTTTCTTCAACATTTTCATTTTGTTCATATTTATTTTCTATTTGATTTTCTTTTGATTCATTGAACTTTTTTAGAATATATTTTGGTAATTCACTTAATGAATCAATAGCTAAGTCAGCTATACCACTTTGTAATAAATAATCTTCTTCTATTCCATCTTTAGGAGCTAAAAATTTTAATTTTTTATTTATTGAATTATTTTTAATGATTTTATCATCATCAATTAAGTAGATATCGTTAGGATTTTCTTTAATTATTTCTTTTAATTTTGCTACATTTCGAATTTCTTCAATTACTACATCATTATCAAGTTTATATTTAATATTGGCACTTTCTAAAGTAGTATGTATCTCTTTTTTAAAACTTTGATTACCGTAAATGTAAATCTTCAATATGTAACCCTACTAAATAATTTTAATATTCTTGATTATACCTTTTTTTATTAAATTTTCGATAAAATAAAACTAATTAATAATGGAGGGTGGTATTGAGATTTTTTTTCATAGTAGTGTTTTTATTCTCTTCGTTATATTCTCAAACAATAAAAGACATTTCAAATGTAATTGGAATAAGAGATAATCAATTAATAGGATATGGACTTATCGTTGGTCTTGCAGGAACTGGTGACAAATCAAAATTTACAATGCAATCTCTACAAAACCTTCTTAGAAATTCTTATATAAAAATACCAGCAGGATCTATAAATTCCAAAAATATTGCTGCTGTAATGGTAACAGCAGAATTACCAGCTTTTTCAAGACAAGGTGATAAGATTAAGGTAAAAGTTTCAACAATAGGAGATGCAAAATCTATTGATAATGGAGAGCTTTTAATCACTCAATTAAAAGGTGTTGATGGTAATGTATATGCACTATCTCAAGGAACTATAGTTGCTAATCCAAATAATAAAACAACAGGTTTTATTGATGATGGAGCAACTGTTGAAAATGAAATTGAATATAATTTAAAAAATGAAAATTCTATTCAATTAAGTCTTTTTAAAAGCTCTGCAAAAAATGCTGATTTAATTGAAACAAAAGTTAATGATAAATTTGGAAAGAAATTAGCTACAGCTGTTGATACAAGAACTGTTGAAATAATTAAACCAAGTGATATTTCTATTATAAAATTTATTTCAATGGTTGAAAGTATTGAGTTAGATGCAGAAACATTTAGAAAAAAAGTTATTGTTGATATGGGAAGAGAAACCGTAATTACAGGAGGAGATATACCAATTAATCCTGTTACAATAGCAAGAGGCTCATTCTCAATTAGAATTAGTAAAACAGGACTTAGTGATGCTGGTTGGAAAGATTCATCACAAAATCCTGGAGTTGATATTGGAGATAATGTAAAAATTGGAGATAAACCTGTAATCAATATTGACAATGCTATGGTAAATACAAAAGGAGCTCCTACTGTATCAGATTTGGTTAGAGCTATGAAAGTAATGAAGTTACCTATGTCTGAAATAATTGACACTTTAAAAATGATTAAAGAAATGGGTGCTATTGATGCTGAAATTGAGATAAGAGGATAAAATGGCAGAATTTTTAAGTCAAGATGAAATTGATGCTCTTTTAGATATTGCTGAACAAGGTGAAGATATTGAAACACCCATAGAAAGAGTAATTTCAAAAGAAAAAAATTACTCTATTTATGATTTCAAAAAACCAAATAGAATATCACCCGAACAATTAAAAGCCTTTTCTGCAATGCATGATAAAATGTTAAGAGATTTTATAAATGATTTATCTTCTATGTTAAGAAAAATTGTAGACGTTAAACTTTATTCTATAGAACAAATGACTTATGGTGAATTTATTTTATCAATCCCTCAAATTACTTCTTTAAATACTTTATCTATAAAACCACTTGATGGAAGAATTGTAATCGAATGTAATCCTGCAATTTCTCATAAAATAATTGCTGAATTACTAGGTTCAGGAGCTGTTAATACATCAGATAATGTGGATAGAGAATTAACAGAAATTGAAGTCGAAATACTTGAACATTTTTACAAAATGTTTATAAGAAACTTATATAAAGCATGGAGTGACATTTCAAAACTAAATTATAAAATTGAATCAAGAGATACAAATGCAAATGCTATCCAAATTGTATCTGATCACGAAATTGTATTACTTGTTGTTTTAGAAATCACAATTGATGAGGAATCTGGATTCCTATCAATTTGTTATCCTATTTCATATTTTGAACCATTATTAAATAAAGTTGTTGAGAAAATATTTAGTGAAGGTAAAAATAGAAAATCTAGTAGAAAAAGAGATATTAAAACTCTTATTTCAGGTGCTAGAATGAGAGTAGAATCAATCATGGCTGAAACTGAATTAACAGCTTATGATATTTTAAATCTAAAAATAGATGATGTAATTGTATTTAATAAAAATGCCACTTCTTCATCAGCTATAGTTTATATTAATAAAAAAGAAAAGTTTTCTGCAATTTCTGGAATTTCAAATAATAGAAAAGCTATACAAATCAAAGCTAATTTAGACAGAGAAAAACAAGAAACATTAGATACATTAAGAGCGATGAGAGAAGAAAGAGAAATTAAAGCTAAAGAAATGTCTGAAAATATAAGAAAATTATTAGAAGAAAAAGACCACTAAAAAGTAGTCTTTTTAACTAATACTTTCAATACTCCATGGTAATACTTCACCAGCATACATTGGAACAACAGTTTCATTTTTATATTCATAAACTGCTGGAACTAAGAAATCTTTCTTAATTAATTTAATAGTTTTTTTATTTAAATTTAAATTATAAATCTTTTTTGCATTTAATGAAACAAAAGCATTTAAATTTTCCAAACAATTATGTTTTTCAAAAATTTGTGTTAATACTTGTAATGCAATAGGTGATGTAAATACACCTGCTGCACATCCACAACACTCTTTTTTATGTTTTGGGTGAGGAGCAGAATCACTTCCAAACATCAATTTAGGATGAGCTTTTAATGCTGCATTTAAAAGAGCAGTTCTATCTTCTGGTCTTTTTGCAATTGGTTTACAAAATAGATGTGGATTTAGCATTCCTCCTGCAACATCATCAAGTGTAATTAACAAATGATGTAAAGTTACTGTTGCATATAAATTTTCATACTTATCCAATAAATCAACTGCCTCTTTTGTAGTAATATGCTCCATAATTATTTTTAAATCAGGGAAAGTTTTTGCAATTGATTCATAAATAGGCATAAATTCCTTTTCTCTATCCATCACAAAACCGTTAGTTTCTCCATGAATACACAAAGGTATACCTAATTTACTCATAGATTCTAAAGTAGGTCTTAAAACTTCAACATCCATTGAAGAAACACCTGTTTCTGAATTTGTTGTAATTCCTGCTGGATAAAGTTTAATTCCTATAATATCATTTCTAATATCTTCTAAAAATTCATAAGAATAATCATTTTTAAAAAAAAGAGTTAAAAAAGGTTCAAAATTATCTTTACTACAAGCTTCTTTAATTCTTTGCTTATAGGCTAAAAGTGTCTCTTTTGCTGTAATTGGTGGTACTAAATTTGGCATTACTAATGCACCACTAAAAGTTTGAGAAGTTAAAGGACCTACCAAACTTAACATATCAGCATCTCTTAAATGAAGATGCATATCTAATGGTTCATTAATCTCAAAAGTAGTAATATTAACCATTAAATAGCATCCTCGTCTTGCTC
>CAZDFZ010000042.1:0-10641 GCA_964504855.1 uncultured Aliarcobacter sp. | reverse complement strand
ATCACAACTATGAATGAAACCAAAAAAATTCCACCTTTATAGTTAAACATATTTTCATACTCTTTTTTTAGATTCTCTTTTTCCAATATCCTGATGTTGGGGTGTTTTAAAATTAGTTGTTCTTTTACATTTTGTTTTTCCAAATTATTTGGAACATCTAATACAATATCTGCTGAATTATTCTCTTCAATATTTAAGATTTTTTTTGCAAGATTTATATCCATAATTATTAAATCATTTGCTATTAAGTTTGCTTCTTTTGGTAAATCTTTGAATATTTTTATCTCTTGAGTTTTATTTTTAGAAAGTTTAAAATCGTAAGTATCAAAATAGTGATATTTATCAAATATCTTTTTTATACCATTTCCTATAATCATGGAATTTGTTTGCAAAAAATTTGGAATATTTAAATTTTTAAATAAATCATTTAGATTTTTATTTGTATTTTCTTCAAAAAAATCAATTCCAACAATTGTAAAATAAACATTTTCTGGCATAAAATAGTATTGTCCATAAATACGTTGTTGAACATTTTTTACACCATTTATCTCTAAAAAATCTTCAATCCAAGATATTGGTGTATCTAAAGTTTTTCCACTATTTATCTTTTGAATTGTAAAATCACTTTGATTTTCTAATGTTAAAAAAGTCTCTTTCTTTAGACTATTTGAAATAAAAAGTACACTTGAAATAAAAAAAACGATTAAAATGGAAATAATAAAAATAGCTATGTGTTTTGATTTATGTTTTAGTAAAAGTAAAAATAAAAAATTAAAAAAAACTCTATTTTGCATAAACATAATCCTGATAGTTTACTTGAGTATTTAAAGAAAAAATTACATTTGAAAAATCTTTGTTCTCTTTTATTCTAGCTTCATGAATATTATTTGAAAAGCTTAAGTTAGGAAGTTTTGTGATACTACTTATTTTTGTTGTGAAATCAATTTTATTATTTAAATTTGAATAAAAAAAAATAAAAAAAATAAAAGTTGATATAAAAAAGATGATTAGAAATATAAATTTTTTTGTTAAAGTAGTGATAATAAACTCCTTTTAAAACTTTTGTATTCTATCTTTTTTTAATTAATTTTTTGTTAAATAAATTATTAAGAATAGTAATTTTATTATAACTTTAATGATGTTTATATTCTACAAAAGCCTTTAATAAGGGCTTTTAAGTATAGTTTAATAAATAATCAATATAAAAAAAGATATAATTGCGCGAAGATTTAAGGAGAACATATGCCAAATAAAAATCAAGTTGATGAGTTAAAAGTAATTTTACTTGAAAGAAAAGAAAATATTTTATCAAATATTAGTAATAGTAGAGCAAATATTGATCAACTAAAAGAGCAAGAAATTAATGATGAATTAGATTATGCTGAGTTAGTAAGTGATTCTTTCACAGAAGGAATGATTGCAAATCATCAACTTGATGAATTAAGACAAATAGAAGAGTCTCTTAAAAAAATAGAAGCAGGTACATATGGTATTTGTGATATGTGTGGAGTGGTTATTCCTTTAGGAAGATTAAAAGCAAAACCATTTGCAAAATTTTGTACAGAATGTAGAACAGTTTATGAAAATGAAACTATGAAAAGAGCTAAAAATTGATAAAAAGATTTTATCCTCGAAATGATAAAGTTTTAAATTTTAAATTTGTTCAAAATGAAGAGGATTTTATAGTTGAAGAGCAACCTATAAAATTTTCTGGTTCTGGAAGCTTTTTAGTTTTAAAAATAGAAAAAAATAATTGTGATACTTGGGAATTAATCGATAGGTTAGCAAAATTCTTAAATGTATTTTCCAATGAAATTGGTTATGCTGGTTTAAAAGATAAACGAGCAACTACTACTCAATATATAACTATTCCAAAAAAATATTCTAAAGAAATAAAACTTTTTAAAAATAAAAAAATAGAAATCTTAGATACTTATTTACATAATGAAAAGTTAAATATTGGTGATTTGGAAGGGAATAGATTTAAAATAAATCTTCATAATGTTGAAATTGCTGATATAAACCATATTCAAAAAATCATAAAATTAATTGTCAAAGATGGAATGCCAAATTATTTTGGTTATCAAAGATTTGGTAAAGAGGTTACTGATAATCTTGCAAAAGCAAAAGATGTGGTATATGGTGAAAATATTGTAAAAGATAAGAAGTTATCTAAAATGCTTATTTCTGCTTATCAAAGTAGCTTTTTTAATGCTTGGTTGGTTGAGCGATTAAAATTATCTACTGATGAATTTAAGCTTCTCAATGGAGATGTTTTTTTAGATTTACAAGATAATAAATTATTTACACCAAAGGCAATAACTGCCAATATACTAAATGATTTTCATAATAGTAAAATAACTCCAACAGGATTACTTCCTGGTAGAAAAGTATTTAAAGCTATGGCTGATGCTGCGGTTATTGAGCAAAAGTATGATGATTTATTTATTCAAGAAAAAGGTTATAGAAGAGAAGCAATAGTTTTTCCTAAAGATATAAGTTGTAAATATGATGCAGCTAAAAAAATTTGTAATTTGGATTTTATACTTCCAAAAGGTTCTTATGCAACAGTTTTAGTTGAATATTTAGCTAATAGAAATTTTTCTTAGTTAATATTACAAGAATTAAAAAAGGGTATGTTTACAAAAAGTAAACATACCCTTTTTTTATGTAGCGTGATTTTTAATTATGGAAGAGTTATATATTTTGAACCATAATATATTTTATTTCCAATAGCAATCATTCTTTCTTCGTTATTAAAACTAAATTTGTAAATCTTATCATCTGAAAGATCTTGATTTAAATTAATTAAAAAACCTTGTGATTCTACTGCATAAAGAGAATTAGAATATGCTAAGGCATGAATTTTTGCATATCTATATTTTTTCTTAGAAATTTCTACTAAATTTGAATTCAATTTTATAATTTGACCATCAATAGTAGCTAAATAAATATCATCATTTCTTACAATAATATCTCTAACTTCATAATCTTTTGAGATAACTTCTTTTGGTGAAATAGATACAATTTTATTTGGACTTGCAACAATCAATGTTTGAGAATTTTCAATTACATTTAGTGAAATTATATTATTAAATTGCTTATCAGGGTCTACTGAAATATTTTTTATAACTTCATAGTTTGAAGCAGAAACAATAATTATTTTTCCGTTTAATGTAGGGAAAAGAATCAAATTACCCATAAAATATGGGTTAGTAATTCTTGTATCATTAGCTAAAGATATTGTTTGATAGTCTTTAAAAAGTGTTTTATTTGTTGATATATCAATTAACTCTAATGTATTATTAGAATAAATTAATGCTAATTTATTATCTTTTAAAGATGCAGCAACAACAACATCTTTAGTGATTTTTTCTTGATCACCAATTAAAATTTTATTAATATGATTTGTTGCTATAATTTTTCCATCAGATGATACATTTAAGAAATCAAAACCTTTTGGAAGATTAAATGAAGAAATACCTTTTTCATTAATTATTTTTCCATCTTTAAGTGTAGCTCCAATTTTATTCATTGAAGTAATTGATGAAGACATAGACTCTTTATTTAATTCTATTTTACTACTTACATCTTCTGGTTCAAAGTATTTTTTACTTGAACAAGCAGTAAATAAAAATAGTGCTGATAATGAAATTAAAATATATTTCATAGTATTTCCTTATTTTGTAAGTAGATAATGATTTAGCATTTTAGCTAATTCAAAAGCTCGTGAATTTTCAGGAATTAATTTTAATGCTGCTTTTGCTTCATCAAATTTTCCTTCATTAGTTAAAAATAATGCTTTGTTAAATATTGCAAATTCTTTTAATAAAAAATCATTTTGCATTGATAGATTATCTAATTCTGAAATACTTTTATTTGCTAAAGCATTTTCGTATTTAGATAACTCTTTTAGCATAGGAAGATTTACATCTACAGATTTACCTTCTTTTTGTGCTTGCAAATATTTTGCTATATCATAAAGTTTTTCATTCTTATTTTTTAAAGTTGCAAGGGCTTGTGAATCATTGCTATTTTCTAAAACTTTTTTAAAAGCAATATTTGCTTCAAGTTTATTTGATTCATCTAGAATATTTTTTACAAAAACAACAACAAAACCAATAATTGTAGCTGCTATAATTCCAAAGATTAATGTTTTATATTTTTTAAAAAACCTTTCGCTTTTTACAAAATTTTCTAAAAATTTTTCTTCACTACTAAGCTCTGTTTTAACATAATCAACATTTTCTTTTATACTCATATTTATAACCTTTTTTAAAAGTAGTTGATATGGTACAAAATTTTTGATAAAATCTTACTTTTATCTTAGTTTTTGTATAATAATTATCTATAAATTTATAAGGTTATAAAAAATATGAAGAAAATATTCTTTGCTTCTGCACTATCATTGATTCTATCTCATTCTCTATTCGCTGTTGGAGAACCTACTCCAGAGCAAACAAGATTTGAATCATTATCAAAATTAACAAAAGTAATTGGTACTGTTGAAAAATATTATGTTGATGACATAAAATTACAAGAAATAGTAGATAAAGCATTAAAAGGTTTATTACAAGAGTTGGATGCTCATTCGTCATATCTTGATAAAAAAGCTTCAAAAGAGATGGCTATTCAAACTCAAGGTGAGTTTGGAGGATTAGGAATCACTGTTGGTATGAGAGATGGTGCTTTAACTGTAATATCTCCAATAGATGGAACACCTGCTTTTAAAGCTGGAGTAAAAGCATCGGATATTATTTTAAAAATTGATAATTCATCTACAATAAATATGACTTTGGACGAAGCGGTATCTTTAATGAGAGGTAATCCTCAAACTGATATAAAATTAACTGTTGTTAGAAAGGGTGAATTAAAACCTTTAGAGATAAAAATGAAAAGAGATATAATTAAAATTCAATCAGTTTTTGCAAAAACGATTGAGAATGAAAATTTATTATATTTAAGAATTGCAAGCTTTGATACAAAAGTTACAGAAGATTTAGAAAAAGTTATAGCTGAAAATAAAAATGCGAAAGGGCTAATTCTTGATTTAAGAAATAATCCAGGTGGATTACTTTCTCAAGCTATAGGAACTGTAAATTTATTTGTTGACAAAGGTATTATTGTTTCTCAAAAAGGAAGAAATGCTGAAGATGAAGAAAAATTTGAAGCAGTAGCGTCAAAAATGAAAACAAAATTACCTTTAGTTGTTTTGGTAAATGAAGGTTCAGCCTCAGCTTCAGAAATTGTAAGTGGTTCTTTACAAGATCACAAAAGAGCGATAATTATAGGTGAAAAAACTTTTGGAAAAGGTTCAGTTCAAGCTGTATTACCAATAGAAAATGATAAAAGCGAGAACATAAAATTAACTATTGCTAAATATTATTTACCAAGTGGAAGAACAATTCAAGCAACAGGCGTAACACCTGATATTGTAGTAGGTTCAGGAAAAGTAACTCAAGATGAAGATAATAAAGTAAAAATTAAAGAAGCAGATTTGAAAAAACATCTTGAGGGTGAACTTGAAAAAACAAAAGATGTAAAAAAAGAAGATAAAGCAATTGCTGATGAAAATAAAAAAGTGCTTACAGGTGAAGATGTATTAGGAGATAATCAATTAAATACTTCTATTGCAATTTTAAAAAGTTTAATAATTATGAATAAATAAAAAATAGGAGACTAAATGAAAATAAGTGATATTACTGCACTTGGACTTTGGCCTGATTCAAAGAAAACTACAACACAAAAAGGAATTCCTGAGCTTGAAGATTTAGGATATAATTTATTTTATATTGGTAAAAATGCTGATCTTTATACTTGTCCAGGAGATGAGCCAAAAGTATTATTAGTAAGAAGTGATAGATGTTCTGTATTTGATATTCCTTTAAATCTTTTAATTGATGGAAAGGGTGTTTCTCAAACAGCTATCTCAAATAATGGAGCATCATTTGCAAAGGAAGCTGGAATTAGAACAGCAATTTTATCTGAAACGATTGATTCTTCTTTATCAATTGCACCAAGATGTCAGCTTATGGAATTATGTAAACCATTAGAAGCAGTTGTTGATGGAGATTTAGTTCAATTTGAATTAATTTTCAGAAATTATTTAACAGGTTCTTTATTTGATGCTTGTCAAAATGGAAATGATCCTTATGGTTTAAATTTAGCCGCTGGATTAAAACAATGGCATAAATTTGATACACCAATTTTTACTCCTACAACGAAGGGTATAAAAGATGAACCTTTAAATTCTCAAAAAGTTAGAGAGTTATTCCCTGAAATAATCACTAGTCTTGAAAAATTATTTAAAGATTTCACAATATTTGCACAAGATAGAGGAATTATAGTAGTAGATACAAAATTTGAGATTTTTGTTAATTCAAAAGGTGAGTGGGTTTTAGGTGATGAAGTTTTAACACCTGAAAGCTCAAGATTTATCTCTAAAGAAGATTTTGATGCTCAAAATTATATCTCTATGGATAAACAAATTCTTAGAGATTTTGGAAAAGCTGATAACTGGAAAGAAAAAGCAAAAAGTTTAAAATCTGGTGAAAAATTAGAGGTAAATGTTCCTAATGAAATTAAAGATAAAATATTAAGTGGATATACAACTATACTTAATAGATTAAGTAAATAATTCAGAAGAAATAAGTTAACTAAATTGCTATAAGGCAGATTTAGATATAATCGTAAAAATATAAATTGAAGGTGATAAATGAAAGCAATTGTAAATGTAGCATTAAAACAAGGTGTACTTGATGATCAAGGTAAAGCAACTCATCATGCATTAGATACATTAGGTTTTAAAGAATTAGTTAAAAACGTAAGAATTGGTAAACAAATCATTATTGAATTAAACTCTACAGATGAAGCTGCTGCTAAAGATGAAGTTACAAAAATGTGTCAAAAACTTTTAGCTAATACAGTTATTGAAGATTATAATATAGAAATAGTAGGTTAATATGAAAATTTCAGTATTACAATTTCCTGGAACAAACTGTGAATATGATACAAAATATGCATTTGAACAATTAGGATGTGATGTACAAATTATTTGGCACAAAGAAAAAGAAATTCCATCTGATACAGATTTAGTGGTTATCCCTGGTGGATTCTCATATGGAGATTACTTAAGAAGTGGGGCGATTGCTAGATTTGCAAATGTTATGGAATCTGTAAAAGAATTTGCTGCAAAAGGTGGAAAAGTTTTAGGTATTTGTAATGGATTTCAAATTTTATTAGAAGCTGGATTATTACCAGGTGCTATGAAAAGAAATGATTCTTTACATTTTATCTCTAAATATCATACTTTAAAAGTAATAAATACTGATAATAAATTTTTATCTTTATTAAAAAAAGATGATGTACTTAATATTCCTGTAGCACATCATGATGGTAATTATTATATAGATGCAAATGGATTAAAAGAGTTAGAAGATAATAATCAAATTCTTTTAAAATATTGTGATAAAGATGGAAATTTAGTAAATATGAATGGTTCAGTTTCTAATATTGCAGGTATTTGTAATAAAGAAAAGAATGTATTTGGATTAATGCCACATCCTGAAAGAGCTATCGAAGATTTATTAGGTTCAACAGATGGAATTAATATGTTAAAGGGTTTTTTACAATAAGGAGCTAAACTCCTATTGTAAAAAGTAATATGAGTAGAATATTACAACTAATTTTTTTATTAAATATTTTTTTATGTACTAATCTTTTTGCATCAAAAAATTTATATCTTTCATTTTCAAAAGTTCCTACAAATGTCTATAAAAATCAGAAATTTGAGGTTACTGTTAGAGCATTAGTTACAACAAATTCTTTTGATGAGTTGATAACTACTTTTTCAAATTCTTCAAATATAACTATTTTGAATCCAAAAAATCCTTGGACTAAAATTTCAGATGATACATATGAAAATAGTTATTATTTCAAATTAAAACAAGGAAATTTTAAACTTCCTGATATAAGTGTAAAATTATCAAGTACTGATTCAACTATTGATGTAAGTGATTTAGTTATCCCTGCAGTTAAATATTCAGACATTGGAAAAGGTGATGAAAGATTCTCTGGTGTTATTGCAGATGATTTAATTTTAAAAGCATATAAAACTAAACAATATAATAACAATGAAGCTTTGACAATTATTGACATAGATGCTGTTAATTCAAATTTAGAAGATTTTAAATTAAAAGAAGTGGATGAACAAGGAACTTCATCTTTAAAAGAGGCTGCAGATAAACAAAATTTAGTTTATTATTTTGTAACACCAATTCATAAAAAGAAGTTAGTAATTACATATTATAATAGTAAAACAAAAAGTTTGAAAGATATAACGATTCCTTTATTATTACAAAATGAATTAGTTAGTACCCAAACTGACTTAAATCCAAATGATTCAAGTTTTGAAAAATACAAAAAAATTGCTTCAGCTTTAACTTTTATAAGTTTTACTGTACTTTTTATACTAAAAAGAAAAAAAATATTTTTGATAATATCATTGATCTTCTTATTAATTTCAATAATTTATTTTTTACCAAATAGTGTAGGTGTAGTTAAAAAAGATTCTTTTGTTTATATTTTACCAACAAAGAATTCAACAATATTCTTTAAATTACAAAATAATCAAAGTGTTGAAATTTTAGATAAAAAAAATGGTTTTGTTAAAGTATTGATTTTAGATAGTAATTTTATAGGTTGGATAAAGGAAGAAAATCTTGGCACGAATTAGGGGAATAATATTATTAATACAATTTTCAATTACTGTTGCAATTACAGTAATTTTAATGTATATTTTTAGAAATCATACACACAAAGTGATAAAAGTTTGGATGAGTTTTCAGATGTTTGTTTTAGGGATAAAACTTGAAATTGAGGGAAAACTTGATGAATCATGTGAAATGATTATAATGAATCATCAATCATTACTTGATATTATAGTAATGGAATATATGCATTCAAAAGATTTAGCTTGGGTTGCAAAAAAAGAGATAACAGATTTATTCTTTTTTGGACATATTATAAAAGCTCCAAGAATGATTAGTATTGATAGGGAAAATAAAGCGGGAATTATTACTTTATTAAAAGAGACAAAAGATAGATTAGATAAAGGGCGTCCAATAGCAATGTTTCCAGAAGGAACAAGAAGTGATGGTAAATCAATGCTAAGCTTTAAAGCAGGTGCTAAGATGGTTGCTAATAGATATGGTTTAAAAGTTCAACCTATCATATTATTTAATACAAGAAATATTGTAGATTCAAAAAAATTGTTAGCTAATCCGGGTGTTGTAAAAATAGTTTATTTAGAACCTGTTCAAGCTGATAAAAATTCGAATTGGTATGAAGAAACAGAAGAAAAAATGAAAGAAAGATTTAACCAAGAGAGTGCTAAATATATTTAAGTATTTTGTGGTTATAATCTTTTTAATATAAGTTAAAGGATTTTAAATGGGTCTAGGTAGTACAGAAATAGTTTTAATACTTTTTGTTGTTTTATTATTGTTTGGTGGTAAAAAAATACCTGAATTAGCAAAAGGATTAGGTTCTGGAATTAAAAACTTCAAAAAAGCAATAAATGAAGATGAACCAGTTGTTGAAGCTAAAAAAGTTGAAGAAGTTGAAAAAAAAGAAGAAGTAAAATCAGCTGAAAAAACTGAAACAAAACACGTATAAGAGTAGTATATTGCAAAATTTAGTTAAAGAATTTATTGAAAAAATATTAAATACTAGTAATGTGGTATTAGAAAAACCTAAAGATATCTCTTTGGGTCATTATGCGACTCCAATAGCATTTTCATTAGCAAAAGAGTTGAAAAAATCTCCTATGGCAATTGCTGAAGAGTTAGCTACTAGTTTAGCAAATCCTGTAATGTTTGAAAAAGTTGAAGCTGTAAAAGGTTTTATTAACTTTAAATTATCATCAAGTTTTTTACAATCATTAGTAGATAGAGCTCTAAACAATAAACAAGAATTTGCAAAACAATCAAAAAAAGATGAAAAAATTTTATTAGAATTTGTTTCTGCAAATCCTACAGGTCCTTTACATATAGGACATGCAAGAGGTGCAATTGCTGGAGACTCTCTTGCTCGTGTTGGAAAATATTTAGGTTATGATATTACAACTGAGTATTATATAAATGATGCTGGTGCTCAAATGGATTTGCTTGGGTTATCAGTTTCGTTAGCAGCAAGAGATTTTATATTTAAAGAAGATATCACTTATCCAGAGACTTATTATAGAGGTGAATATTTAATAGATATTGCAAATATAGTGATTGAAAAATTTGGAAAAGATATAATTTATGATGAATCAAGATTTAAAGAAATTGCATTCTTTTCTAAAGATTTAGTTATGGAAATAATAATTAAAGATTTAAAAGATTTAGGGATAGAATTTGACAATTTTGTATCTGAAAAATCATTGTATTCTTTTTGGGATGAAACAAAAACAGTATTAGAAAAAAATGGTTCACTTTATGATAAAGATGATAAAACTTATTTAAGATCTACTCAATATGGAGATGATTCAGATAGGGTAGTTGTAAGGGATAATGGTATTCCAACTTATCTTGCTGGAGATATAATTTATCATAAAAATAAATATGATAGACCTTATGACAGATATATAAATATTTGGGG
>CAZDFZ010000041.1:7268-10668 GCA_964504855.1 uncultured Aliarcobacter sp. | reverse complement strand
AAATGATACAACAATTTAAAAACGATTTCATTTCAAAAAATCTAACTGAAACATCATGTTTATATAAACTTGAAATTTCTGCTTCAGAAAGATTTAAAGAGATTAAAAGTGATTTTGAATTTAGAACAGCTAAAGATAATGAATATAAACCAAGAATTAGACAGCAAGAAATTAGTGTAATTTTTTCTTTAGCTTTTGAACTTGATTATACTTTTGATAATGCAAAGTTTATTCAAATGTTAAAAGGTGAAAATGATATGTTCAATCAATCAAGTTCTGGAACAAGAACTGCTGAATTCACAGCAGATGGTAAATCTAAAACAGAGCAATATTACTATTTTGAATGGTAATTCGACATATTTTAACCTATATTTTGTGTATGTTTTGACAATGTTTCAGAGCATGCACAAATGTTTTGACACTTTTATAAATATCCCAAAACATACTCATAATATTTCCACAACAGCCTTAATGATGGGCTTTATAACCAATTTTAATAATTCCTCTTTTATTCAAAAAACCTATAAAATAGCCTATTGTAACATGAATATAACTTTCTTTCTTAAATAATTACTATTAATCGATAGCCAATATGACTAACAGCTCAAATGTAGAAATGTAGTTTTTATTATCAGAAAATTTAATTTTTTATATTTGAACAAACAATGATATATGTAAAACTTGTATCTGATTTTGGGAAAAATATACTTTGTCTTTACATACTTTCAAGTTTAATAATATATTTAAATATTTAGATTTTAATTCTTATCTAAAATATATCTTCCTTTTTTGTGCATATATATTTGATTTTCTTCATATTCTTTCTTGTCTTTTTTACCCTTTTTTGATATTAAAACATCATAATAAGGTTTGTCTTTTTTTATAATAAGTATGTTTCCTTCCCAATCATTATGTTCTTCTCCTTCTTCATAATAACCAGCATCAGAAAAGCCATAATCTAATGATAATATACTTTTAAATTTAAAATTTTCATCAACATATTCAACCAAATATAAATGTGTCTCAAATTGTCCTTGTCCACCATATGAAGAAACATATTTAAATGCAATTTTATCTTTTCCAATAGATATCATTTCAGGAGTTGGAAAACTTCCCCATGAGCCATAATCTGGTTCTATACTTAAAATTTTATTTTTAATATTCCATTTATTGTTTTCAAATTTTAAGTTATACCAACTCATTCTTGGTAAACAAACATGGCAAATATTATCTAATGTGTTAGAATTTATTAAAAATAGTAGATTATGATTATTCACTTCATAAACATTTACAAGACTATGATTAATTTCTCCGACATTTGTAAGTTTTGATTGAAATGATTTTTTATATATTTTTATGTTTTTATCTAAATCAACTTTTATTTGATTTTCATATAAAGAATAGTTTTCAACACTAATATTAATGTCATCACTTTCTTTTGCAAGAATAAAAGAAAATAATATAAACAATGTAAAAAGAATTTTCATCAATAAAGCCTTCAAATTTTAAAATATGATTACACTAATAATTTATTAACAAAGTATATACTTTAAGAATTTATTTTTATAACAAATCACTAAGTTTTTTTATATTTACATCTTTAAACTTCATTCTAATTAATTGCTCTAAGAAATGTACATTATAAACACCTTGATATGCTATTGCTGTGACAAATTTTTTATCTTTAAGTGATTCAATCACAAAATTTCCATTTGATGAATAAATTTGAATCTCACCCCAACTAAACTTTTTCTTTTCATCAGAACTAAACCAGCCACCTGATTTAGTAAGAGACACACCATCATCCCATATCGTTGCATTATTAAAAGTTAAACCTTGTCCATTTTTAAAATCTTTTAATAATTTTGTAATAATTATCATTCCAGTAGTTTTCCATAAACGATCTATAACTTCTTCATATACACTGCTTCTTCGTGTTTCAACAGTAGAAGTACTTCTGTCATCACCGAAAGAAATAGTGTAAGTTGTTCCAGTTGGTATTCCATTAATTGAATGTCTTGTAGCACCCCATGTTACTCTTGTTATAGATTCTAAAGGATAAGTTTTATTTTTCCAAGTAATTCCTTTTGAAGATATAGACAAGTTATCTTTCATTAAGATACCTATTTCAACACTATAATTTAAACTCTCTTGAAATTGTCTTTCTTCTCTCTCTTGTTTATCTTTTGATTCTTGAATTTGAGAAAAAAGATTATCTAATGTATCTATATCTTCTTCAACTCTTTCTACAATTTCAGGCAGTTCAGCAAAAAGTTCTTTTAATGCTTCTGATATTTTTTGTGATAATTCTACATAGCCATAATCATTTGTTAACTCAATACTTAAGGATCTAATTGTATTTGCAACCTTTTGACTTAGAGGTTCATCCAAACCTCTTGATTTCATACTTAACTGTATTGGTTGAGCAACATTATCCCAATTTTGTGTTATTTGAAGTAATTTATCTATTAATGCAGAAATACCGTCTTTCCCTTCATCCGCTCTATCTCTGATAACATCAATTAATTTTTTAATTTTTTCAAACTCTTGCTCTAAAAAGTTTTGTGTATGAAGCTTATAATCATCAACTAAATCTTCAATCATTGAGGAAGCTTGCATTTCCCCATTGGCAGTTTCTTCATCAACTATTCTTGTCATAATATCAATTAACTGTTTTGTATCTAAACTATTAAGACTATTTAAAATCAATTTAACACAATTTCTTTTCTTTTCTTTTAAATGATTTTCTACTAATTCAAAATCGTTAACTTCTGGAAATCCTGAAACTACCCTATCTTCGTTAATATCTCTAATAATATTATTGATTTCTAAGTTTTCAAAATCATAAACAATCTTAATAATGATTTTTTCCAATTCATTATTAGTGAATTTTATATGCTCTGTATTTAGCAATTCCATTAAGATATTTATTCTTGCTAAATCGGGAATTCCTTCTATATAATATAAACTTTTATCACTTGTTTTCAACTGTGAAATAAGTAATGATATTCTATTAGGAGAAACACCTGGTAACCAATTAAGTTCTGCTAAAACTCTATTTCTAGGCATAGTTAAATCTGATCTTGCCTTTTGACATAAATCTTCATCAATATCAAATGATTTTTCTTCTGCCAATTCAACAATTTTTTGACGATTATCTCTTGTTGTTGCATCTAATATATAAAATGGATTTTCTTTTATTGTCATTTTATTACTCCTACCGGGATACACTCATTGCCATATTGTCTATAACCATCCTTACAAACCCAGCTATGTCCTGTATAATCTATTCTTGCATTTGCTGGCATTTGAACTTTTAGACATTCATTACCTGATTGAAAAAAGCCATCCTTACAAACCCAGCTATGTCCTGTATAATCTATTCTTGCATTTGCTGGCA
>CAZDFZ010000041.1:0-7168 GCA_964504855.1 uncultured Aliarcobacter sp. | reverse complement strand
TTCCACTATTAGATGATTTTGTAGGTGGACTTTGGTATGTTGGACTACTATAGTTATTAGGGGAAGTAGAATATGTATTATTAGTAGAATTTTTCTTCAACTCTGCAGTATATATTATGTCTTGATTTAATGTTATCCATTGATCTATTGTTTCATATCCATCTTTAGAGACTTCTATATGATAACTTCCTTTTTCTAATTTTATTCCTTTTTGATATTTAGGAGTAATATTAACTATTTTAACTTTTGCGTCAGATGGTAGAGTATTTATAGTTAAAGAATATAGAATTTTAGAATTAACATTAGAATTTTGGTTTTTAGGTTGATTTAATTCTGAATAGGATACTTCTGTTCCATTCATATCACATACAGGTATATCAAGTTTAAAATTCCATGAATTTTTTCCACCTTTTTGAATACATAAATCTTTTTCATAACTAGATGCACCTTTTGAAGTAGTTTGCTTTTGTGGTGTTGGATTATTGATTTTAGAATTTAATGAAACAGAATTAAAATCTAAAAATCTTGCTATACCATCTTTTTCTAATTCATATTTTCTTTTTTCAATATTTCTTTCAACATAATACATATCATTTTTGTAATATTGCTTATTAGCACATCTACTATTATAATCATTTGTTAAAACATTAAATTTATCAACTTCATATGTCGAGTACAAATCTATTTTATTTTGAACTGCATCTAATCTAATTTTTTCTGCTTCACAATATAACAATTGATTTTTATTTAATATTGAGAGATATGCATCAGGTTTAATTTCATAGTAATCATCTTCAGTAGTAGTTTTAGTATAAGTACTGGATGGAGAATTTTGACTATAACTTTGTTGAGTATTACTACTAATTGATGATTTAGAGCTAGAAGAATTATTACTATTTGATGTATTTAAAATCCAGATAAATAATCCAATTCCTATTACCCACCAAATCCATTTTGATGAATTACCTTCAGAATTATTAGTAGTTTTATTTGTTTTATCAATTACATCTAAATTTTCAGAAGTATTTTTTGAATCCGTAGAATTATCTACAGATTCATTTTTCAAATTATCATTATCTTCTTTATTTGTTTCTTTTTTTTGATTAATAATATCGTCTATATCACTACTTAAACTATCTAATCCAGAAAAACCTTTTTTATCACTCATTCCTATCCTCTTTTAACTATTCACACCAAACATCACAAGTTTGATTTCGATTAGAATTAAATAATTTTGCACTTGTACATACCCCTAATGCTGAACCTTCGATAAAAAGTACACTATCACCTTTATTCCAACCTAAACAATAAGTTTTAGCTTTAAAAACTTCTCCATTAATAATAAAAGTTTCATCATTAGCTGCAGCTTCTATAAAATATTGATTAGAATTAGATTGCTGTACTTTATTATTACTTATTTCAATAACACTTGAAACATTACATTTTGTACCTGAACTAAAAGTTAATTCATTATTATATGCATTTTCAGAATATTTTAAAATTGCTTCATCACCATATGTATATTCATAACAATATTTCGTTTGAATCATAATATTAGGATACACTTTATATAAATCTTTCGACTCTCGTTTTACATTTACTTTATAATATTCTGCATTTAAATATGTAATAGTACATAGTAAGATTATTAGATATTTCATTTTCGTTTTAATTTCCATAATACTTTATATAAATCCCATTTTTCTACTAGACTTTTCGTTAGTTTTATTTAAAATACTTACTAAAGCCTTATCTAAACTCTCATTATCTAATTTATCTTTTCCATTTTTTGCAGCTATCCTTGCACCCTCTTTTACAAAAAATGCAACATCAGATAATGGTTTACCTGAAAGTTCTACTGCAAATGATTTAATATCTAAATTATCTTCTGTAGCTATTTTTTCAAAACTATTTGTAAGCATAGATTCTATTTCTTCTGTACTTGCATAATCAACATTAATTATGTGATCAAATCGTCCTCTTCTTAAAATAGCTGGATCTATCATATCTAACTTATTTGTCATTGCAATAATTAAAACATTATTTGCTGTAGCTTCAGGTATTCTTCTTAAAAATTCCGCCATTTCTTCTATATTATGGTGACTTTGGGAATTGTCCCTATCAGAAAGAAAAGCTTCCATTTCATCAATTACCAAGACTGATGGAGAGCTTTCTATAGCTTTTTGAAAAACTTCAGCTACTTTTTTACTCGTTTCATGAATATATGGACTTGCAACAGAAGAGGCTTCAATTCTAAAGCTTGGCCAATCTAATAAATTAATTAATTGTTCAACTGCATATGTTTTTCCACTGCCTGGTGGTCCATAAAGAATTACAGCAGATGGAAACCCTATACCCAAAGCTTTATATCGTTCTTTATTATTAATAATATCCACAACATGTTCATTAAAAAAGTTTTCTAATTCAGGTCTTCCAGGTAATGAAAACAATTTAATTTCTTTATTATCTTTTTTTATTGGCTCTTTATAAATTGCTTCTGCTTCATTTACTTTATCATTTTTTAATAATTTTAGAATTATTTCTTGTTTAAGTCCTGATAATTGTGAAATTCTTCTTATTGAATTTACGGAAACATTAACACCTCCCGTAATCCAATTACCTAGAACATAATCGTCACTTATATGCTCAACAAATGAATATATAGGAAGAATTATCGAATATTTCTCAAGAAAAATTCCATCATGTAGAGAGATGTCTTCACTTAACTTTTCTCTTGTTTTATTTAATGCTAAAGAAAAAGAAATAGCATCATTATCATCTATAAAATTTAATGTTTTTTCAACTGGTCTTAAAAGATTGTCTTTCCCAGATTCAATGAAGTAATAAATTTCATCTGAATATTCAAATTTATCATACATATAGTCTTCTAATAAACTCTCTTTCCTCCATTTGTTGAAAAGCTCGTGCTTTACTAAAAGTAAATTGCGATTGTCATACTCTAATATTTGCCAAGATTCACTTTCATACTTTGGTTTCTTATAATTATATTCATTAGTGATTTTATATCCAATTGGAAACCAAAAATTCATTTTAATGTCCTCTTATAATATTTGATGATGCAAGAATATCATCTTGTGCAGAAGAACCAATTTTAATTGAATACATCATTATTAAAACTTGTCTAAGTTTATTTATATCATCTGATTTCATAGCGACTAAACCTGCACTTACTAACTGCTGGAATTCATTTTGATCTGAGAATAAATAAGGACTTTCAGCAAAATATTTAAATCTATCAATAACAAACCAATCTTGATTCCATAATACATCAAAATTTAATTGTCTAATCTCTTCTAAATATGATTCAAAATCATTTGAATTATTATCTATTGATCTTTGAGCTGATCGTCTTAAGTTATCAAACTTGTTTTGTTCAACTGGCTTTGCATATTCTGAAACTAAATCTTCATATACTTTAACAGTATTATCAAGTTCCATTTGCCTAATAGTTTTAAGATGATCTTTTCTTGTCTGTGCAAGTAATTTTTTAGCTTCTTGTACATCATCCATGGCTTGTTTTGTTGATTCAGGATCATTTTGATTTGAACAGCTATTTTGAGCTTTTGTTAATTTTTCTTTTGCTTCATATAATCTATTGTCATCAACATGTTGTTCTATTTGTTCAACTCTATCAATCATTTCTTGAGACTGTGTTTCTACTAATTTAGATGCCGAAGAAAAATCAATTTGTCCTGATGCTCTTGAATAAAAATTTCTTCCACTATTAAATGAGTTACCTATTGAAGGAATAGATACATTAATTACAATTAATCCAGAATCATGCATTTCATATTCTGCAATAAGATCCGCACCAGTAGGTATAACCCCACTATCAAAATCTGTTCCCTTTATTTCAAATAATCCAATAAAATTATTATCTGTAACAGGATCACTAATTTCACCTTCCCATAATTTAAATTTTATAGAATTATTACTTCCTGCTTTTAGAGATTCACCAGCTTTATAAATTCTTTCTCCTTTTGCAGGTAATTTATCACCTTCTTTAACTAAATAATCTAGTACTAATTTTCCACCAACTTTATCTTTTACTTCTAATCCTATAGAACTAGAAGCAGGAATTGCATCTATACTTGCTGCAGTTCTTGAAATAATAATTTTATTATCAGGTAATGATATAGATTTACCCATATTATCAAAAACATAAACTGTAAAACTATTTTCTCCATATTTAGCTAATGGAAGTTGAATACTTGAACCATTTTCAAGATCCATTTTACCTGATGTCCATCCTGTATCATTATTATCTATTTGGAATTCATATCCATTTACACTACTTCCTAACTTAACCATTACTTTTGCTTTCGTATCGGGTGTTCTAGAAATATAATTAAAAGTTAAATCTAATGTTCCTGCACTCATGCTTCCTTTAGATTTTTTTCTACTTCTATTTTGAGATGTCCAATCAATAGATTCTGCAAATAAAGCAGCACCTTCTGATACAGCTGTCATCGGATTAACATCTGTTGATGCAGAGATACTTAATTCAAAAGAAACAAGATCTCTCAAAGGTTTATATTGAGTTGGTCCTCCTACGAATACGACTCTATCAATATCATGTGAAGTTAAGCCAGCTTTTTCAAGTGCTTCTCTAGTAGCTTTAATAGAATCGTCAATTTTTTCTCTTATTAAAGGATCATAATCATTTCTACTAATTGGTATATCAATGTAAATCTCTTCTCCATCAAGATCTCTAACATTTAATTCTGTCTCAGGTAGACTTATAATTACATCTTCTCTTGAAGACAATTCTATTTTTGCTTTTTCAGATGCCCATGTTGCCATTTTCATAAGAGTTTTAAATTGAGGATTAACTGTTATATCATCAGGTAGATTGAAATTTTTTAATAACCATGGCTTAACTATATTATCTAGTAAAGCTCTGTCAAAATCTCTTCCTCCACACATCGGTATTCCACCATGTGAAAGTAAATTAACTTTACCAGAAATACTTTCCGCGATTGCAATATCTAAAGTACCTCCACCCAAATCATAAACTAAAAAAATACCATCTGTACTTCTTGATTTCATTACACTCATAACAGCTGCTACTGGTTCTTGCATTAATGCAACTTTACCAATCCCAGCTAATTCTGCAGCACTCATTGTTGCATCTTTTTGCATTTGATTAAAAGCCGCTGGAACTGTAATTACAGTACCTGTTGAATCACTATTTCTTATTTCTTCAGGTAAATAGCCATATAATGTTTTCAAAATTTCTGCTGAACATTCTTCAGGTGTCAATTCCTTATCTACAGCTATTATTTTTACCTTAGTACTTGTTCCCATAAATCTTTTAAATAATAATGCAGCATTATCAGGACTTCTTGAGGCACTATTATAAGCACGGCTTCCTACATACTTATTACCTCTTTTATCAAAATAAATAGCTGAAGGAGTCACATCATATTGCTCAGGACTTTTAAATATTTGTACATTTTCACCATCATAACTACTAATAGCACTATTTGTTGTTCCTAAATCTATACCAACATATCTCATTGCTCAACCTTTACTAAATTTATTATTGCTTGTTTTCGTATTGTTCCATCTTTCATAATAAGAGGTTCTATCATTTGTTCAACTATCAATTTATCATCAGTTTCAAATTCGTCAATATTTAATGGAGTTGCAGCCATACCTGCATCAAAAATTTGTCCCTCTAAATTAACAAGTTTCATACCTACTTCATCAAGACTGTCGTGTATAGTTTTTTGAAAATATCTAACTTGATTTAAATAACGATTTGCCTCAGATACATCTAATTTTGTAAGCACTTTCATAAAAAGTTTCATTAGACGCCAATTTTCAGTAACAATTTTTACAATAATTTCTTCATGATTTACTATAACTTCATTTTCCACTAAATCCTCTTTTGATGATGATATTGGTACTGAATTCTATCTAAAATTATTTAAAATAATATTTTATAATAGCCTATTTCTTGGTCTACCACTAGTGCTTTTTTCTTTAGGCATTGTTCCTCTAGTAAATGCTCTATCATTTTCATTGTTTTTTTCTGCTTTTATATCCTGTTCTTCATCATCCTTGTAAATATAAGACGCTACATACTTATCCAATATTTCTCTCTTTTCAATATCAGTATGATTTAACATTCCTACACCTTTATATCTGTATTTATTTCTATTACAGTTGTGATAACTTCCTTTACCTTGAGTAATTTCATTATTCCAATATTCACCAATCATATCACCTAAATGAGCATCTTGTTGAACTTGTTGTCCATCGAAAAACAATAAAGTATGATAATGAACACCTTTCTTTTCTGTATGCTCTTTTAAAGCTATCTTACCAACTAGATTTTTAAACAATGATGGTTTACCTCTTTCATTATTTTGCATTTTGTTATAATACTTGTTCCCAGTATCTAATGTAATTTCATCACTATATGGCTTTTTAAATCCAAAATCTAATCTTAAAACAGTTAGCTTTGAATACTTATCTTGTAAAGCATCGATATATTTCTTAGTACTCTTTATTCTCTTGTTTAGTTTTCTATTATTTTCCATCTATTAATCCTTATTTATTTTTTATTCATGTATGTGTATAAGTTTTGTATACAAAATATTATATTCATGAATATATATTATTTTTAACCTATTAATTACACTTAGTATCTCTACTATTTTTCTATTACTTCTTACTAATCTTATACTCTAGTATTTATGTATTAATATAATAAATATAAATATTATTAATAATATTAATAACCTAAATTGACCAATTTAAAATAGTTAAGCCTAGCTAGATAAACTTTTGTATACAAATCTTGGATATATAATATTTCTTAACATTTCTGATTTTAGTGCCATATACAAAGTTAGGACAAAATCATGATTACATTCAAGCAAAAAAAATAACCAATTTTTATAGCCTAAACCATTATGGATTAGACTATATTTTTTCATTGTTTGTATGTTTTTTAATTTGTTTTTTTATTTTATATCTAAGCCTTTTATCCCTATTACTAAGGGAGAGTAGGAACTCTAATCCCTCTTTAGTCCAACCTTTAAAACTTTTTCTAGCTTCATTTTGAACATAAATATTTTTTAGCATTACGAAGCCTTTTTGATAATTGATAGTTTTGTAGGTTTAAATTCTAAATCTC
>CAZDFZ010000040.1:5756-11162 GCA_964504855.1 uncultured Aliarcobacter sp. | reverse complement strand
AGTAAATAATTTCATATAGTTAACATTAACCTCCACAAACAGGTGGTAATATCGAAACTTTATCTCCACCTTTTAATTCAATATTTCTATTGCTAACTAATAAATCATTAACTGCAACTGCACTGATCTCTAGCCACTCATGTAAAGATTCATTTTCTTTTAAAATAGTACTTAATTCAGTTAAATTGTTTATTTCAATATATATTGGATTTTTATTGATTGGACCTAAAAATTCAACTTTTACAAAATTATCATCAATTATACTCATGTTTTTTCTCCATTTTTTATTAGAAGTATTCTAGTTTATATATTTATTAAATTACATGACTTAGGTCATATTATTTATTAGTTTCTAAATATATAATTAGGAATGTTAAAAATTAAGTTCACCTACTAATCTTAATTTTTAATAAAAACTACTTCAAGGAAAGAAAATGAAAAAAATATTGCTAATAAACATTGCTTTATTTTCATCTTTATTATATGCTGATGGCTCTGTTGCATATAAAAAATGTTCAAGTTGTCATGGTGCTAATGGAGAAAAAGCTGCATTAGGTAAAAGTAAAATTCTTAAAGATATGACAAAAGCTGAAATTGCAACAGCTCTTAATGGTTATAAAGATGGATCTTATGGTGGTGGTTCAAAAGCTCTTATGACTGCTCAAGTAAAAGATTTATCAGCTACTGATGTTAAAGAAATTTCTGAACTAATCGGTAAATAATCTATTAAACCAGTGATTTTCACTGGTTTTAATCACTCTCTTTTTTAATTAATCCTTTTGACTCTTTTTCTTGTAAATTTGTTTTCCCACATCTAGGACAGGGATTGCCTTGATTTGCATGACAAGCATAACAAAATCTTGTAGTACATCCTTCACAAGTATATTTACAATGTTTACAAACAAAAGTTTTTTCTCTTACAAATTTCTTTTTACTTCTTTTAAATATCCAATCAAACATCTATATAACCTCTTTAGATAAAAGTATAAAAGGAGTATAGTTAATGATTTTTCAAGCTACAATGATTTGCATCAAATAGAATTCAAATTTTACATTGTAATTAATTACTTTTTCAATTAAAATTGAAAAATTATTGATAAGAATCAAGGGATTTTTATAATTTATGAAGTATGATAACATATAACTTTCAGGAGGCTTTCATGCATATGCCAGGTGGTACGCAATTATTAATTATTGCTTTAATTGTTTTAATTTTATTTGGTGGTAAAAAAATACCAGAATTAGCAAAAGGTTTAGGTTCTGGAATTAAAAATTTCAAGAATGCTTTAAATGAGGATGAAAATAAAGTTGCTGAAACAAAGCCAACTACACCTACTACTATAAAAGCGGATGAAAAAATTTAATTAATTTTTTCTCAAAAAAATGAGTAATGCTTATCAAAAAGCTATTGAAAATTCCAATATTGTCTCTAAAACAGATATAAATGGGATCATAACTTTTGTAAATGATGAGTTTTGCAAAATATCTGGATACTCTTATGATGAGTTGATTGGACAAAATCACAATATAGTAAGACATCCAGATATTCCCTCTTCAAGTTTTGAAAACTTATGGAAAACTATCCTTTCAAAAGAACCCTATAAAGCAACTGTAAAAAATCTTACAAAAGATAAAAAAACTGTTTATCTAAATACAACCATAACCCCTATTTTAGATGTTAATGAAAATATTATAGAGTTTATAGCTATTAGATATGATGTAACAGCTGAAGTTGAATTGAAAAAAAGTTTAGAACAAAAAGATAAAGAATTAGAAGAGTTAAATCAAAATCTTGAACAAAAAGTAAAAGAACAAACCAAACAGTTAAAAGAGTTAAATAAAACTTTAAAACAAAGAGTTTTAGAAGAAATCAAAAAAAATGAAGAAAAACAAAAACTTCTATTTTGGCAATCAAGAATGGCAAGTTTAGGTCAAATGCTAGCAAATATTGCCCATCAATGGAGACAACCTCTAACTGAGCTTAATCTAACACTTTTTAATATGAAAAAAGCTTCAATAAATCATAATGAAGAAAAAATTCAAGAACTATATAAAGAGAGTAAAACTTTAATTTCTAGTATGTCTTCAACTATTGAAGATTTTACCAACTTCTTTAATCCACAAAAAGATAAAAAAAGCTTTGAAATAAAATCTGCAATAAATGAAGCCTTGTTTATTTTAAAAAAATTACTAGAAATAGAGAATATAAATATTCAAATCAATATTCCTAATAACTATAAAATAATAGGTGTAGCAAATGAACTTTCTCAAGTAATAGTAAATCTTATTCAAAACTCAAAAGATGCTTTTATTCAAAATAATATAAAAGATAAAACTATAATTATTGATGTAAAAGAGCAAATAATTCAAAGTAAAAAATACCTTTTACTTGAAATAAAAGATAATGCAGGTGGAATAAATAAAAAGCATATTGAAAAGATATTTGATCCATATTTTACCACTAAACATAAATCACAAGGTACAGGACTTGGGCTTTTTATGTCTAAAATGATTATTGAAAAAAGCTTAGAAGGAGAACTTAGTCACAAAAATTGTGATGATGGTTCAATTTTTACTATAACGATTCTAGCAGAAGAGGAAAAGTAAAAAATGAAAAGCTTACTAAAAACTTTAAAAATTCTCATTGTAGAAGATGAAAAAAGATTGGCACAACTACTAAAAGATGCTATTTATGATTCATTTTTTTCTATTGTTATTGCAAAAGATGGAAATGAAGGCTTAAAAAAATTTAAAACATTTAAACCTGATATTATTATTACTGATATTATGATGCCTTTTTGTGATGGATTAGAGATGACTCAAAAAATAAAAGAGTTGGATGAGAATATTCCAATTATCGTTTTAAGTGCCCATTCTGACAAAGAAAAGCTTTTAAAAGCTATTGATTTGGGAATAAATAAGTATTTTATAAAACCTTTTGATCCAGAAGAAGTAATAGAACATATAAATAAAATAGCACCAAAACTAAGAAAGCAAAAACAAGTAATTTTAAAAGATAATTTTATATTTGATAATAACTCTTCAACTTTGTATAAAAATTCCTCTTTAGTGATTCTAACAAAAAGAGAAAAAGAGTTCTTTCATCTACTAATAAAGCATAAAAACTCTTTAGTAACTACAGAACAAATCAAATCAATACTTTGGAAAGAAGAAGTTCAAGATGAAAGATTGAGAACATTTATAAAAAGATTACGATTAAAAACTTCAAAAGATATAATTGAGAATATTTCTGGACAAGGATATTTAATTTCTGTATTGAATAATTAGATTTTTTGAATCAATTAGTTCTTTATTTATATCTTTACTTTTTGAGATATCTCCTATATTTGATGAGGTTTGAAGAAAATTTTGTAAATAATAAGTGTTTTTATAACCTAAATCAACAATAGTGCTTATAATACTATTTATATCATTTTCATCTATTAGTTTTGTGTTTACTGTCGTTCTAAGTTCAAAATCAAAATTAACTTTAATTATATATTGTATAGTTTTAATAATAGTATCATATAAACATAAGCCAACTAAATCTTTAAATTTTTCTTTTGGTGCTTTAAAATCAATGGCAATATAATCAATTAGTTTTAATTCCACAAGCTCTTTTATTTGATTAAAATTCGAACCATTTGTATCAAGTTTTATTTTAAATCCTAATTTTTTTATCTCTTTACAAATAGGAATTAAATTATGAATAGTTGCTTCACCACCTGATAAAACTACCGAATCAAGAAGCCCTATTCTTGATTTCAGAAATCCTAAAACCTCTTTAAAATCATATTTTCCTTTTTTTGTATAGACAATATTATCATTATAACAATACAAACATCTAAAATTACATCCAACAAACCAAATTATGCAAGATAGATGTCCTACATAATCTGTTGTTGTAAATTTTGTAATATCATAGACAATTTTTTGATTCCAAAAATTTGATTCGCTCTTTGTGCTCACCTTTTTTTCCTATATTAAAACTTTCAACTGGTCTGTGATAACCCATAACTCTAGTATAAACTATACATTTAGTTCTTTTTTCAGCATTTTTCTCAAGCAATTTTTGATTTGTCATTATTTAACTCCTTTTTTAAGATTTCCTCATCACATTTTGGACAATATTCATGTTCTCCTTGTAAATATCCATGAATTTCACAAACACTAAAAAGAGGTGTAACAGTGATATATGGTAATTTGTAATTTGTAATTACATTTTTTACAAAATTCCTACAAGCTTCTATTGAAGAGATTTTTTCTTTCATATAAAGATGAAGCACTGTTCCTCCCGTATATTTACACTGTAATTCATCTTGTAAGTCTAAAGCTTCAAAGGGATCATCAGTAAAATCAACAGGAAGCTGTGAAGAGTTTGTATAGTAGATATTCTCATCAAATCCAGCTTGAATAATATCTTTGTATCTTTTCTTATCCTCTTTTGCAAATCTGTATGTTGTTCCTTCTGCTGGTGTTGCTTCTAGGTTGTAAAGATTTCCAGTTTCTTTTTGATATTTAACCATTTTTTCTCTCATAAAATCTAAGATTTTGATACAAAACTCTTTTCCTTGATTGCTTGAGATATTAATTTTATTGTTAAAAAAATTTCTCAACATTTCATTCATACCATTTACACCAATAGTTGAAAAATGGTTATTAAAGTTTCTTAAATACCTTTTTGTATAAGGATAAAGATTTCTTTCATACATACAATCTATAAATTCTCTCTTCTTTTCCAATGTTGATTTTGCAAGTTCCATCAACTCTTCAAGCCTTTTTAACAAACCATCTAAATCATTTGGAAATAAATACCCAAGTCTTGCCATATTTATAGTTACAACACCGATACTTCCAGTCATTTCAGCACTTCCAAACAATCCCCCTCCTCGTTTTAAAAGCTCTCTTAAATCAAGTTGTAATCTACAACACATACTTCTTACATGACCTGGTTTATATGCATTTTCATTTGATACTAGATTCCCATTTTCATCTTTTATATATTGGCTACCAATGAAATTTTGGAAATACGAACTACCTATTTTTGCTGTATTTTCAAAAAGTAAATCACTATTTTCTCCATACCAATCAAAATCTTCAGTGATATTTACTGTAGGAATTGGAAAAGTAAAAGGTTGCCCTGTTTTATCCCCTTGAGTCATCACTTCATAATAAGCTTTATTGATTAAATTCATCTCTTTTTGGAAATCTTTATAGGTTAGTTGCTCAAAAGAGGAATATCCCATTTGTGCAATTTTTTCCAATAACTCTTCATCATGGAAATTTTTAAATAAATGTTGTTGATTTTTTGTTGGAATTTGATTTTTTAAATCATTTGGTACAGTCCAATCAATAGTTATATTTGTAAATGGACTTTGTCCCCATCGTGCAGGAACATTTAAGTTA
>CAZDFZ010000040.1:0-5746 GCA_964504855.1 uncultured Aliarcobacter sp. | reverse complement strand
ATCTGCTCGCGAAAATCATAATAGCGGTTTGCATTATCCTTAAAAACATAAGGAGCTAAATATGTATCAAAACTACTAAAAGCTTGAGCTCCAGCCCATTCACTTTGCAAAATTCCCAAGAAATTTGCCATTTGCCCCAATGCTTCTCGAAAATGATTAGGAGCACAGCTTTCAACTCTTCCTCTTACTTTATTAAATCCTTCATCAAGTAAAACTCTTAAGCTCCAACCAGCGCAATAACCACTCAAACAATCTAAATCATGAATATGATAATCTGCATTTCTATGGGCATAACCTTCTGCTTTTGAGTATATTTTATCAAGCCAATAGTTTGCAATAATTTTTCCAGCACTATTATTAATAAGACCTGCATGGGAATAACCAGTATTTGAATTTGCTTTTATCCGCCAGTCATTTCCATTTATATATTCATCAATTGTTTGAGTTGAGTTAATATAAGTTGTATCTTTTTGCACTTGAAGTACAAGTTCTCTTTGAATTTTATGTAAATGTCTATATAACATAAATGATTTCATAACTTCAAAATATCTAGCTTTATAGAACTCTTTTTCAATAATATCTTGAATATCTTCAACTGCAACTAATCTTTTTTGTTTTATTTCAAAAAGCACGTTGAAAAATACAGAAACATCATATTGAACATTTACACTTTTAAATGCTTTTTTTATGGCATCTTCTATTTTGAAAGATTCAAATAGTTGTTCACTACCATCTCTTTTTAATATCTTCTTTTGCATCTAAGATTCCTTCCTTTTAGATTTGTGATTCTAAAGGAGTTTCTCTTAACATATAATGAGCATTTTTGTCACAAAAATGTCATAAATATGGACTATATCAATTGTTATTCAATATCATATTTACCAATAAATTCTTTTTCATCAGCTTTCATAACTACTATTTTGGCAATTTCATCGGTTGTAACAGCAACTGTATGTGTTTGATTTGCAATTTGAGCATTTTGTTGTGTTTGTTGATCTAGTTGATTAACTGCAATGTTTATTTGCTCAATTCCCATAAGTTGTTCTTTACTTGACATTTCTATATCTGAAATTAGGTTTATTGTATTTGTAATATTTTGATTTAATTCTCTAAACTCTTTTATCATATGTCCAGATATTTCTTTACCTTGATTAGCTTTTGACGTTGCATTTTCTACAATAGCTTTTATTTCTTTGGCTGCTTCTGCACTTCTATTTGCAAGATTTCTCACTTCTGCTGCAACAACTGCAAATCCTTTTCCTGCTTCTCCTGCTGTTGCTGCTTCTACTGCTGCGTTTAGTGAAAGAATATTTGTTTGGAATGCTATTTGATCTATTACTGAAATAGCTTCATTTATTGAATTAACTTGAATATTTATCTCTTCCATTGCAATAGTTGTTTGATTTGCTAATTTCTCTCCATCAGAAGCTGATTTTGTTACACTATTTGAGTAGCTTGCCATTTTCGCAATATTTTCAGTATTGTTTCTAATATTCGATGTTATTTGCTCTAATGCAGCTGCTGTCTCTTCTAAAGAAGCTGCTGCTTCATTTGAGCTTATATTTAATTTATCTACATTTGCTAAAAGTACATTTGAACTTTCATCTAGTGTTAATCCGTTTGATTTATTCTCATATAAAATATTAGATATCAAATCTGTAACACTATTTAAAGTTTTTACCAATTTAGCATTTTCATCTTCTATTTTTTTAGTAAAATTCATTTGTGAGTAAGCTTCTAAAACTTCCAATATATTTTGTGTGTTAGAACCAAGAATCAATCTTAAACTATCAACTAATTCATTTACAGTTTTTGCAATATAATTTAGTTTTTTATTGCTTGTATTTGTATGATAAACTTTATCTGAAATAAATCCATTAGAAAGCTTCTCAGAAACTAACATAATTTCACCATAAATTTGTAATTCTTCTTGTTGTTTTTTATATATCATTTCACCAAGATTATTTAGCTCTTTTAAAATTCTTTCATTTGGATCGTTATTAGTTATTTCTATTTTGGGAAATGAATTT
This sequence comes from uncultured Aliarcobacter sp., assembly GCA_964504855.1. GTDB lineage: Bacteria > Campylobacterota > Campylobacteria > Campylobacterales > Arcobacteraceae > Aliarcobacter. Next base: position 3,716 of record CAZDFZ010000040.1, on the reverse strand, counting down.
AATTCACCTGATAAAAATTTCTCAATATTATGGATTGCATCCAATATTTCTCTTTGATTTGAAGTTGAAAATAACATATAATTCCTAGATTTTATTTTAAATTTTTATAAAGATTTATAGCATCTTTGATTTCTTGAGATGTGGGCTTAACACGAACTGATATATATCTTGTCTCACCTTTTTCATTTTTTGAACTATAAGCAGTAGCATTTACCCAATAATATCCGCCATCTTTTGTTTTATTTTTAACTATTCCATTCCAAATATTACCTTGTTGAATAGTTTCCCATAAATCTTTAAAAGCTGCTTTGGGCATATCTTGGTGTCTTACCATATTATGAGGTTTTCCTAATAATTCACTCATTGAATAACCAGCAATTTTGCAAAAATCTGCATTTGCAAAAATTATATTTCCTTTAGAATCAGTTTCAGAAACTATCATTGTATCAATAGATAATTCAACTTCTCGACTCATTTACAACTACCTCTTATTTGTTTCATATACTGATCTATCTTAACATTAAATAGTAATACAATAGTATCATTTTGTAAAAAGTTTATGTTTTTTAATAACAAATATAAAATTATTATTTATTAATTATTTTATATAATTATCATTAAAAATATAAAGAATACAATATAAGTTTTAATTAGATAAAATGCAGGTAAAAACAAATTTTAATGGCTTAAGGATTGATTTGAAGGAATTTAGTATTTTAATAGTAGATGATGCAAAATTGAATATTAAAATAATTACAGATATTTTAATAGAAAAAAAATATAAATTATTTTCTGCAACTAGTGGAAAAAATGCTATAGAAATAATAAAACAAAATGAAATTGATTTAATTTTACTAGATGTTGTTATGCCTGAAATGGATGGATTTCAAGTTGCAGAATATCTGTTAAATGATGTAAAATATAAAGAGATACCTATTATTTTTATTACATCATTAACTAACCCTGATTATATAAAAAAATGTTTTGAATTAGGGGCACGAGATTATATATCGAAACCATTTAATGAAATAGAATTACTTTCACGTGTTGCTACACACTTAGAACTTGCAAAAAGTAAAAAAAATTTACAGCATACTTTAGATGAAAATTTAATTTTATTGAGTCAATACAAAACAATTGTTGATAAAAGTGCAATAGTTTCAAAAACAAATAAAAAAGGAATAATAACTTATGCAAATGATGCTTTTGCAGATATTTCTGGATATACAATTGATGAATTAATAGGCAAACCTCATAATCTTGTAAGACATCCTGACATGTCAAAAAATGATTTTTTTAACATGTGGGAAACAATAAAAAATAAAGATATTTGGCAAGGTGAAGTTAAAAATCTAAAAAAGAATGGAGAAACATATATCGTTTCAAGTACTGTAATGCCTATTCTTGATTTTGATGGTGAAATCAAAGAGTATATAAGCGTTCGCCATGATATTACAGATATATATAATTTGAAACAAGAAATTGAAGATACTCAAAAAGAAATTATATTTACTATGGGTTCGATTGGTGAAACAAGAAGTAAAGAGACAGGTTATCATGTAAAAAGAGTAGCTGAATATTCTAGAATACTTGGTAAATATGTGGGCTTAAGTGATTATGAAATAGATTTATTAGTTCAAGCTTCTCCAATGCATGATATTGGAAAAGTTGCTATTCCAGATGCTATTTTACATAAACCAGGAAAATTAAATGATGAAGAGTTTAATATAATGAGAACTCATTCAGAACTAGGATATCGAATGCTTTGTCATTCAACGAGACCATTATTAAAAATTGCTGCAACTATTGCTTTTGAACATCATGAATATTGGAATGGTCAAGGATATCCAAGATATTTAAAAAAAGATGAAATATCAATTTATGGAAGAATAACTGCATTAGCAGACGTTTTTGATGCTTTAGCAAGTGATAGATGTTATAAAAAAGCATGGAAAGATGAGGATATTTTTGATTATTTTAAAGAACAATCAGGACAACAATTTGATCCAAAATTAGTTGAAATATTTTTTGAACATTTAGATGAATTTATGAATATTAGAGAAGTTTTTAGAGATATATAAAATTTTATATATCTCTATTTTTTAATAAAAGTAACTGTTCCACTCATTCCAGCAATAATATTATTTGTATTTTCAATTTTTGCTCTTAAATTAACTGTTTGACTCTTTGGATCCACAACTGAATCTATTTGTAATATTTTTGATTTTAAATTAACGTCTAATTCATCTATATTAATATTAATTTCTTGACCTATTTTTAGCCAAGATAACCATTTTGCAGGAACTACAGTTCTTATTTCTAAAGAATCATTGTTTATTATTTCAAATAATTCCTCTTGAGGTTTTATATTTTGATATTTAGCTGCTTTTTTATCAACAATTCTTCCAGAAAAAGGAGCTTTTATTTCACATCTATTTGCATTAATAGTTGCAATTTTTAACTCTAAATCTTGTTCTTGAAGTTCAAGTTCTGCTGTTTTAACTTCAAATTGACCTACTGAATTTAAAGTACTTAAATGTTTATTTTTATCATATTTTATTTGTAGTAAATCTCTTTTTACTTTTATTTTATCTCTTTCAGCAATATAAATATCACAATCAATTTTCGCTAAAGTTTCATTTTTTTCAAAATAATCACCATTGTTTTTTTGGATAGAAACAATTTTTCCGCCTATTTCACTTGATAATATTGTTCTATCAAACGAGTGTATAACTGCTCTTGATTGAAAATTATCATTTGCATATAATCCTAGGGAAAATAAAAAAGCTAAATAAAAGAATTTCATATTATTTACTTTCTATATCTTCAAATTTTACATTTTTAATTCCAACATAACCATTAGTTGTTTTATACCATCCATAATTTATTACATTATCATCTAAAATGACTATTTTTTCATTTTTTAGAATTTTTCCAACAACTTTACTATTTAAGTTCGCATTTTCTCTAACATATAAGTCAATAACAGCATAAGCAGTTTTTTTATTTGTATTTACTACATTTTGTGATGTATTATCTGTTACTTGAATCTCTTCTTTAACTTCATTTTTCTTTTCATCATCTTTTTTAACTTCTACTTTTATATCTTCATTTGTTTTTTCTATTTCATTTTTAATCTCTTGTTTGATGAAAAATTCTTCATTTCCAACTGAAGAGATTAATTTTCCATATGAATTTTGAACTTTAGCATAAGATGAAGATAATCTTAGATTAGAAATTAAATAATTCAATTTTTCTTTTATTAGTGATAAATTACCATTAACATCTAAAGAATTTTCATTTTCAATAATGTTATAGATTTCTTTTGCTACTGCAAAATACTTTTCTGATAGTTGATAATCTTTTTTAGCTTGTTCAAAATCTAAAAGTGAAATATGAATTTGAGAAATTATAGCCATTGATAAAGCTAATTTTTGTTGTTTTGCTAACTCTATTTGAGTTTCAGCTAATTTATAATTTAATCTTGTACTAAATACATTCATTAAATTCCAAGAAACTCCTGCTCCATAAGAAACCCAATCATTATTTAAAAGATATTTACTATTATCACTAGAATATCCGGCATTTAAATCAATTCCTGGAAACATTTTAAGCATTACTGCTTTTACTTCATCTTCTGAAATTCTTTCTTGATATCTTGTTTCTTGTAGTTCAGGTCTATTTTCTAAAGCATATTTTTCTAATTTATCTACAGG